>JACRAV010000209.1 GCA_016213305.1 Candidatus Zixiibacteriota bacterium
CACCGACGCGCAGACTAAACTGCATGCGCTGGCGACCAAGGGGAAAGAGCAGAAATCGACCAAGCCGACGCTTGCCCACAAGACCGCAGGCAAGCCGGCCGAGGAGATCATTCCTCTTGAAAAAGAGGAAATGGCGACGTTTTAGTTCTTGTAGGTCGGGACCCTTGCGGTCCCGACGTGCTGAGCAAGAAATTGTCGGGACCGTAAAGGTCCCGACCTACAGTTCGAAGGAATGAAGACGTTAACCCCGAAGACGGGGTTGACCTACAATGACTGATGATACATTGTCGGGACCATAGAAGTCCCGGCTGACAATTGAAGAAAATTGCCCTCCTAAAGGGACCGGTCCGGCCGCAAGAGCGTAAGGAGCAGGGTGCCGTCAAGGCCCCCCCAGCTGTTCAATACGGCCGGACCGGCGATATTTCCGCGCCACATAAAGGACTCTGGCGGCGAAGCATACCAGTCACTCTCGTTTTCGTGGACGATCACAAAGGTCCCAACCTACAGTTTCCTGATATATAGCGCACCGCCGGGTGGTGCTCGACGCGATGGAATAACCGTGCCGCACACCGGGGCATGACGCCACTTGCCTCGTTCACGAAAATCCATTACACTTGGCCTTCCTGAAACATATCCGGAGCCAACAGGCGGGAAGCTCCGGAACCGCATAACCCGCCTTAGAAAGTAGCCCTCGTGGCTCTATTTACGGTTCTGTTTGTCGCCGACGTCTGCGGGCGCCCCGGACGTCAGGCGCTTGCCCACCTGGTCAAACCCCTCAAGGAGAAGTTCTCCGCCGATTATGTGATCGCCAATATCGAAAACTCGGCGGGCGGATTCGGTATCACGCCGGAGATGTCGCGCAAGGTGTTCACGTACGGGGTCAATCTGCAAACCTCCGGCAACCACATCTGGGATCGGGTGCAGATATTGGAATATCTGCCGGAACAGCCGCGTCTGCTCCGGCCGGCCAACTATCCGAACCAGGCCCCCGGGCATGGCTGGTACATCGATACGGTCGGGGAGCTGAAGATCGCAGTGATCAATGTCATGGGGCGGGTTTACATGCCGAGCACCGACTGCCCGTTTCGGACGGCCAATCGAATTGTCAATGACGTCTCGCGCGAGACGCCGATCATTTTTGTCGATATGCACGCCGAGGCGACCTCGGAAAAGCAGGCGATGCTGTACTATCTGGACGGGAAGGTTTCGGCGATTGTCGGCACCCACACGCATGTGCAGACGGCCGACGAGCGGATCAGCAAGCGGGGGACGGCGTACATTTCCGACACCGGCATGACCGGAGCGCATGATTCGATTATCGGAATGGAAAAAGGGCCGTCGCTGGGAAGATTTTTGACCGGCATGCCGAAGCGTTTCACCACCGCGACCGACGACGCGAAAATACAGGGAGTGGTGGTGCGGATCAATTCCGAGGACGGCCGGGCGGAATCGATCGAGCGGTTCAGCCAGGATTTCGATCTGGCGGCGGTGCAGAGTCCGATCAACGTTGACGAGGAGTGACGGTCATGGCGGCGAAGCTGATCGACGGAAAAGTTGTTTCCGAGCATATTCTCAATAATCTGAAGCCGCGCATCGAGGCGCTTAAGGAGCTTGGCATCACGCCCGGCCTTGCGGCGGTGCTGATCGGCGATAATCCGGCCTCGGCCACCTATGTCAACAGCAAGGCGAAAGCATGTCAGAAACTGGGATTGTATTCGGAAGTCATCACGCGGCCGGCGAATATCGAGCAGGGGGACCTGCTTAAAATCGTGGGTGAATTGAACCGGAACGAGCGTATTCACGGCATCCTGGTGCAATCCCCCCTGCCCGCACCGCTCGACGAGCTGATGGTGACGCTTTCGATCGACCCGGCCAAGGATGTCGATGGTTTTCATCCGTACAATGTCGGAATGCTTCTGCTGGGCACGCCGACGCTGATCTCCTGCACGCCGCACGGGATTGTCAAACTGCTGGAGTATTACCAGATTGAAACCTTGGGGCGCGAAGTGGTAGTGATCGGGCGGTCGAACATTGTCGGCAAGCCGGTCGCGGCGCTTTTGATGCAAAAAGGGAAAGGGGCGAATGCCACGGTGACCATTGCCCACTCGCAGTCGCGCGATCTTCCGTCGATCACGCGCCGGGCGGATATCGTGATCGCCGCTATCGGCAAACCGAACACGGTGACCGGCGATATGATCAAAGAGGGGGCGGTGGTGATTGATGTCGGTATCAATCGGGTGAGCGATCCATCGACACCCAAGGGGTATCGACTGGTCGGGGATGTGGATTTTGACGCCTGCGCTCAAAAGGCCTCGCACATTACGCCGGTGCCGGGCGGGGTGGGGCCGATGACGATCGCGATGCTGATGACCAACACCGTCCTGGCGGCTGAAATCGGCGGGGCGTGACGTCGGGGCGACCCGCCAATTCGATCTTCGATTCTCGCAGACCCCTTATCATATCATGCAAGTGGTTACATACTTTACCCGACCGAGCCGATAAGTTTTAGCTTCTGGGATCAGCATCATCCATTATTTTGCCCAGATTGGCCCACCTACAGTATTGACCGGCATGCGGTTACCGTCGGTTTGATCGAGAAGAAGTTTGGTTAATATTTTTTGTTGCCAATGCGGATCATAACTCGTTGAACGGCATGAAGATTGCTCAGACAACGACCGGTAAGGTATGTCTGAGCTATGATGTTGAAGATCGCCACACCCCGTTTTATGTCCAAACTGCCGCTATTTCTTGTCTGCTTGCTGGCGTCATTGCCGCTGTCATCGGCGCTCGGCGCACCTGTCTCAGACGCCAAATCGGCGCTACTGTCAGCTTCCATACGGGACGACGGCACGACAGTTTTGCGTGCCGGTGATCGTCACACTTTCGAGCTTAATATTCAGGACGCCTCCGGCGTGGCGGTGGTTCCGTCGCAGGTCGTCTGGTCGTTGGAGCCGGGATCGGACAGCATCGGATATTTTGACGGGCCGACTTTTGTGCCGACGACGGTCGGACAGGGGCGGGTCCGGGTTTGGGCGGACGGCGCGGTGGCGGTATCGAAAACAATCCAGGTATTGCCCGGTCAGCTGTCCCAGATTCTCATGAGTATTTCGGCCGACCAGGTGGTGGGGCACGCGCTGGTGGGGACGGCCAAGCTGGTGCTTCTGGATCAATTCAACAATCTCAAGACCGATTACGATCTGGTCGCCGAGCCAATTCACTTGCTGAGCGACAGCGGTCTGCTCAGTCCGTCGATTGTCAACAACATGGCGTATTTTGATTCGGGCGTGGTGGATTTTCTTCCTCTGGGTGTCACCTATTCAGGAAGATCGGATCGGGTCAGTATCACGGCCACGAACGATTCGGTGACCTCCAACGCGATCATCGTCTCGTTCAACGGGTACGATTTGCTGGGCATGTCCGACATTCACGGTCAACCGGTGACGCTGATCTATTCGGGGCTGGCGACGTCGATTTCCGCGACGGCGTCGAATGGCGGAGACCTGGTGGCGGCAGTCTCGCCGCAATTGAAAGCGTATTTTTGGTCGGGGGGCGGGTCAGTCAAGAGGTTCTTTGCTCCGCACGCACAGGGCCGACCCGACACGATTCCCATCAATCTCCCTACCGATAATTTGACGGCCGGGGCCGATTCGCTGGTTCTTGAGCTACAGAGTTTCTACCAGATAGGGGATTCCCTGCTGGGGGTCACGTCGTTTTTGACCACCCCGGTGACGGTGGCTAACCCGGCGACGGTTGATCTGGTCGCCGGTTCGGTTTCGCCGGATTCCGTGTATGCGGGGGTGTCATTTGGCCTGGGGTTTTCCGTGCAGACTTCGGGGCTGGTAAGTCCGGTGGACAGCGCCACGGTTGCGATCGCGGTGGTGGATAGCATCGGCGGAGCATCGCGCGGGACGATCTTCAGTGGTCCGATCACCGCTACGTCGATTAACGGCGGCAGGATCGGTTACACAGGAATTTCGGCACTGGTTCCGAATGGAGTGTCGGTTCCGGCCGGGAGTTACCTGTATCGGCTCGAGTACCGCCTGATTTCCGGCGGGAATGTCTTCGTCGTGCCAATCCGGTACGACAGCCCCCTTGTGGTGGTGGCGCCGTCGGTGATTACGTATGAGGCGGGGACGTTTCAGCCCGATTCCATAGCCGGCGGAGAGGAAACGAACTTTGTGTTCGATTTACGGCTTGAAGGGTCGGTACCGGTTCAGGTCGATCCTACGGCTTCTAGTCTGAGTATAGCCGGTCTTGGCTTCGCCACATCGAGCAAATTGAATATCAACGGCGATCAGCTCGTGCTCGGCGTGAACCATATCATGACCGACAAGCTGTTCATTCCGCCGAGCCAGGTGGGGAAGAGTCTGGCGGTGGCGGTAACCTTCGCGTATCGTCGAGCCGGAGTGGCGAATCAGCTGACTTTCACCACCAATCTGGGGGGGGCGACGATATACATCCGCAAGCAACCTCATATTCAAGTCGTGTCGTCTTTGCCGATAGCGCCCAATGGCACGCATGTGAACACCGGCCAGGTGTTTCAGGTTCAGTGCAAGCTGGTGTCGTCGGCGGAGACGGGCAATCTGAGCGTGCGCCTCATTTCTGAGGGGAATTCGCAGTTCCAGCAGGATCAGATCGTGCCCTATGTGCCGGCATACGACACGGTGCCGGTGACGTTTGAGGTAACCGCGGCCGCGCAATCCGATCCGGCGGAGGTGTTTCAGTTTTTCATCACCTCGCCGAATGTGATTCTGGACACACCGATCAACAATATCGTGGTGATGGCGATCGAGCGTCCTGCCGATCTCGAATTGTCGTATTCTCTGGCGGGAGCGGTGAACAACGTGGTGCCGAACCGGGCCGGATTCAGTTTGAGCATTCATCTATCCAACGGAGGCGAAGGGCCGATCGTGCCGGGTGTGTTCCGGCTCAGCACCGGCGGGGTTGACCTCGGCATTCCCGATCCCACGATCGACACCATCGATGATAGAACGGCGATCAATTACAGTTTCACGGCGCCGGCGAACGACACCACGATCGTGCTGAAATTCGATTTTCTGCAGAGGCCGTTCGATCTGAACCGGGGCCTTCCGGCCACGATCAACGACACCGGATTTGCGATCACGCTGTATGTGACGTCGCTCGACGCCGGTCTGGTGGTCGTACCGGGCGCGCCGGCATCGAGTGTCGCGGCCGGGGGAATACAGAAGGACCTGTTTTCGCTGGCGTTCTCCAAGGGTGGGGCGTCCACGATTGCCGATATTGCGGTAACGGATGTCGAAGTGGCGGTGACCGATTTCGACGACCGGCCGATTGATGCCCGTGACGTCTTTGTGGTGGGGAACACCGGGTTTTATGAAGAGGGCCGCAAGATATCAACGACTACGGCCGGGGGGAACCGGCTCCACTTCCGGTTCGACAATCTGGTGGTTTCGTCGGCCGGCGAACGCGAGATTGTTCTTCACGGACAGTTTCAGCCGTCGTTGCCTCACGGCATTCGCGTGGCGATTGGGTCCGACCAGGTGCGCGCTCACTTTTCCAACGGGCCGCTGGGGGGTCAGCCGACGGTCGTTGTCGGGCCGGGTGGCGGCGCACTGGCCTTTTCCATTCCGTTTGAAATCAACGGCAATTCGATGTCCTCATCACTGGTGGTTAAAGACAACCCGTACAATCCGAGCGAAGGGTCCGCGGAATTCCGATACCTGTCCGGTGATCCAGCCGGGGTGAGACTGGCAATTTATACGCTAGACGGTCAGGAAGTGTACGAGCGCGAGTTCTTGGGCGCGCCGGTTCTGTCACCGGGGGACCCGTTCGCGGAGTGCACATGGGACGGCCGCAACAACAGCGGTGACCTGGTGCGAAACGGGGTTTATCTGGTGACGCTGACCGGCCTGAAAACCGGCGAGCAGGCCACTCTCAAACTGGCGGTGATCCGATGACGAAACGAGTCCTGCATATCGGTGTGGCCGCCATGTTTCTGGTAACGGCAACGGTGTTTGCCGGTGATGCCGGCCGACAGTCGCCCTTGCTGGTTGGAGCCGGAGCGCGGGGCATTGCCATGGGCGGCGGGGTGACGTCGCTCGCGTTTGACGCCTCAGCCGTGTACTATAACCCGGCCTGCCTGTCCCTGCTGGAGTTCCAGGAGTTTTCGATCCAGCATACCCAGTTGGCGCTCAGCACGATATACGACTACGGCGCCTGGGTGTATCCGCTCTCGGAGAAACATGGCATCGGGATAGGGTACGCTCGCATCGGCACCGGCGACATCGTGCGTCGGGCGGCGTTTCAGGATATCGGCACTTTCGATTTTGCCGAGTCGCAATTGATGTTTTCGTACGGCCAGCGGTTCACCTGGTTGTCAACCGGGATCACGCTGAAGATTGTCAATCAGTCGCTGGATAGATTTTCCGACTATGGCGTCGGGATGGGCGCCGGGGTGTCGGCCAATCTGGGAGGCCGATGGCGCCTGGGGGGTATTGTGCGTGACATCATGCCGGCCCGGATTACTCTGCGCGATGTGAGCCAGAAAGTGCCGCAGACCTTCGCGGCCGGCCTGTCGATTGACCGGTGGCACATCACGCCCCAGACCGCGCTCACGATGGCATGCGATCTGGAGGGAAGCGACGGGCGATCGGCCAAAATACACGCCGGAGGAGAAGCGCTGTTTTTCGGATCGTACGCGGTGCGCGGCGGGTATGACCGCGACAATCTGACGGTCGGGGCGGGGGTGCGGTCGGGCCGACTGGTGATCGACTATGCCTTGAAATTCCAGAGCGATCTGTCGGACCAGCATTCGTTTTCGCTCTCGTTCCTCATCGGACCGTCGGTGGCGGATCAGATCAAGCGGCGTGAGGCGCTTCGCCGGGCGGCGGTGGAAATCGATCCCCGAGTGGTCCTGATCAACGCCCTGAAGGACACGGCCAATTCGTACATGCACCAGTTCCGGCTCGATTCGGCGCTGGCGTATTTCCAGAAGCTCTATGAACTGGAACCGTCGAATCAGGAATATCTCGGGACCATCGCGGCCATCGAGAATGCCCAGCGCGTACAATCGGAGCAGGAGGCCCGGTTGCGGGCGGCCCGGGCCGAGCAGGAACA
>JACRAV010000210.1 GCA_016213305.1 Candidatus Zixiibacteriota bacterium
CGGCACAGAGGATTTTCAATAATCGCATAATATTACCTGATGATGGCTATGTCCGTGTAAGCCGTTTGGGTGTCGCCGGAAAAGTCGGCGGTTATCACACAGCGATAAATGCCGGGGGTGACGCTCCCGCACGTCCAGACCAGTTCGTTGTCACTGCCGCCGACCGTCGAACCGTCGAGCGTGGCGATCCGACTGCCCGAAAAATCGTAAATCGCACAAGTTACTTTGGTCGCCGGTGCGCCGAGAAAATATCTGATAGTCGTCCGGCCGGTCGTGACAGGGTTGGGGTAATTGTAGAACTTCTCTTTTGGCAGTTTGTCGGCATATTGCGCCACCGGCCCCAAGCTTCCCGGGTCGAGTGCAAAACTGGCCGAAGCATCGTGACCGCCCATCGGCCAGAACACCGTATTCGGATGGTAGGCCGTCTTCCAAAGATAGAACCAGCCGTCTCCTCCCAGATACCCCAGCCGCCCCTCGCCGCCGGCCTCAAACAACAACGATGGCGATCCGCTCACCGGAGAGGTTTGCTCGCCGCTGTTGAGCGGATACCC
Source organism: Candidatus Zixiibacteriota bacterium (assembly GCA_016213305.1). Taxonomy (GTDB): domain Bacteria; phylum Zixibacteria; class MSB-5A5; order GN15; family FEB-12; genus JACRAV01. Next base: position 552 of record JACRAV010000210.1, read on the forward strand.
CCACGCCTTCTCACTACCATAGGCGTATACATTGCCCGCCTCAGTCGGGAATATGATATCCGGCCTTGCCCCGGCATCAGCCGGCGCCGACTGCACATTGCCACAAATTGGCGTTCCGATCACATCGAATTGCGGCCAGCGGTCGTCAACCGTGATCGGAAACCCGGTCTTGAGAATCAGCCCATCGTTGAAAGCGTAGATCGCATTCCGACCGCCGATAATGATTTCCGGATATCCATCCATATCGAGGTCCCCCGCCGATGGATTGACCGTCATCCGATACCCGGTGGCGGAATTCTCGACCACCGAAAACATGGAGGTGGAAACCGACGTATCTACGGTCAAAATGATGCCGTCCCCGGTACTCGAGAAGCCGACAATTTCCGGTCGACCGTCGCAATTGAGATCGACCACCATCGGGCCGTAGTTGAATCTTCCCGGCACCCGAATCGAATCGATGCCGCCATTCACCGATTGCACCTGATACCAGGTTGTGTGCGTCGAATCTCCGGCGACGAGCACGAATCGATCGGCCAGCCGACAGATGCCATGGTATTCGCTGTTGGGGAACGAAAACAATGAGTAGCCGGCGATCGAGTCCTTCATATAGACATTTCCAGCCGTGGTTAGAGCACACAGGACCCGGCCGAAGCTGAGAGCGATCGGGAAACCCTCGGTGGTGATAGCCGCGCCCGTCGAGTCAGCCAGGCCGTCGTTGTCATTGTCAACCGTATCAAGGAGAATGATTTGTCCCTGAATGGTATCGATGGGATACCCGACCGCCACCAAACGACGTAGTGTGTTTGTTCCGAAACTTCCCACCGCCGGTCCCGCTGAAATGTAGTTCGGTCTGATGGAATAGATCGGCACCGGATGCGCCGTGCCGCTGTGGTGATCGCTCCAGCCGAACACGTCCGACCTGGCCGTATCATACACCTCGGGACACCCGCAATTGTCGATTTTTCGAAGGAAACTGGAACCATCCGGCTCGAACACCGAGAGCTTCCCTTCGGCCGCCACAATAATTTCCGTTGTGCCGTCCCCATTCAGGTCCGCCGCCACCGGCGAAAGACCAAGAATCGGGCGACCGCACCGGACCGGGAAACTGTCGGCCATCCAATCCATACTGACATCAAACCGGACTGCGGTGTCAACCTGTGTGGGGGTGGGCGATGGAACAATGGTAACCGTGTCGCGCCTGATATTCGTGACAAAGACATGCGTGATATTTCCGGAGTTGTCGGTCGATCTGGGGTTGGTGTACGGCGTGAAATTCTGATTCCGGTCGTCGCGGTACATATCGGCGGCGCTCCCGAAACCCGACCGATAATACCCGCCCAAATCGACCAGCCCGTCCGCCTCGACCAACGAGATGAACTTCCGTTCCATGTACGGATCCCAGACCTGCAGATGATTGTCCTGAAAATTATTGCGCCCGTTTCCGTCGTAGTCGAGCACCGCAATCGCCTCGTCAACATGGTAGATCAGCACGCCGGAACCGGGTAGCAGAAAGTCATATTCACCGGTGGGCTGGCGGGTGCGGTCGGCCGGATACAGGATCACGCTGGTGGTCGAGTCCTGCAGGAGCGCCGTGTCCTTTTTGCTGAGTACGTCGCACCGGTTTTCGATCAGATAATACTCGGTTTCGGAGATCGGGACGCGCGCAATTTTGATTCCCGATGACACCGCTTCCGCGGCCACCACCCGGATATCACTCCCCGTGCGGAAATCGACCACCGGCGAGAATCCGAGATACGCCCGGCTCCAGGCATCGGGATAGACCGGAATCGCGCCGAACACTTTTCCTATCGGAAATCCGAAGTCGAGTCCGGTGCCGAAGCCGTTGTCATCCATCAGCGAAAAATCTCCGAGCTGGGACATAAACGTGGTGGTGCTGTACATGTCCGCCAGGCCGAGCTGATGACCGAACTCATGCGCCATCACCGCATTGAGCGCGGTCGCCCGGTTATCCTGCGAAACCGCTTCGGGCATCATCAGCCCCTCTTTAACATATCGGGTCCCGCCGTTGACCGCCACTGAATCGGCAAAGAACCTTATGAATCCGGTGAACAGGTCTGAGCAGGTCGCGGGAAAACCGATATCATTCTGACGGTCGGCGCCGGCGTGGAACAGAAAGATCGCCCGGTACTGGGAAAAGTCGATAATGGGGTGTCCGGCGTCGCGGATCGGCGCGCTGTCGGCCGTATGGATGCAATCGACGAAGAATCGCTCCAGGCCGGCCGTCACCGAGTCACGGTCATTGGTGCAGGGAGCGTAATACGACATCGAATGCGCCAGCGGATAGACCGAATCTCTCCTGGGCGGAAATATGTCCCAGACCAGTTTGATTTTGCCTTCCGACACCCAGCTCCAGTAAGCGTCGAGCGCCCGCATATGAGCATTGAAATAAAGCGAATCATGCGGCGGCGGGTCGATCAGATGCCCCACAGAGTCCAGATAGCGCGCGGCGGAAACCGAGTCGCTCAGGGGATTGGTCAGATCCATGACACCCCGCCCGGTCGTATTCGGATCGTCCGCGCTCTCGTACTGAAAATTGAATCTGAGAACCAGACACCGTATGGTATCGGTTGTCCCGGCCGCCAGAGCCGCCTCAGGGAGAGACCAGGGATGTTTGCGGGTCAGCCGACTGTCCCGCATGTCGCCCGGCCCCGGAGCGAGGCACGGATGAACAACCTTCCCCTTGCCGTCTGCAGGCGAATAAACCCGCGTTCCGACGAGAAGGTTATCTTTGGCGTAACCGCTTGTGATTGCCGCCAGTGCGGCAATCACTCCGATGCGGATGATGCGTCCTGCGTTCTTTCGAATCACTCCTCTTCCTCAGGTCGACTACCAGCGATATCGCGGCGTGATCAGCAAGGTGTTCCCCAACGGCACATCGCCGCTACTGGGAATATATGCCAGATCAATCCAGAATCCGCGCTTGATCGACAGACCGGCGCCCAGCGTCAGGGCCTTCACATTGCCCTCCTGGTCATAAATGTACCCGGCTCGCCCGGCAATGATATTGGCATATGTCAACTCGGTACCGGCATTGAGGATAACTTCCCTGAACTCACTGCGCAAGTGCGATAACTTGGTCCCGGGCAACATCTTGTTTATCTCGAAACTCATCGTCCACTTCAAAAAGTCCGACTGCTTCAGTTTGTAGGCAAACCCCAGGGCGAAATTGGCCGGGAGCGGGTCGGCCTGGGCCGCGTCGATATAGGTCATCTTCGGACCCAGATTGGTCACGGCCAGACCCCATGTCAGTCGCGGCGACTGCTGGTAAAGAAAACCAAAGTCGAGGGCGAACCCGGTGGATGTTCCTGCGCCCTGTTCCTCGCCCGCCCCCTGCGGCGCCAGACGCGAATAGATGACCTTGGCCGAAAGACCACCCTTGAGCTTATTGGTCAATGAGGCGCCGAATGAGATCATGGGGGCGATGTCGAAAGCATCAAAAGTGCCTATGACCTTGGGATCGTCCGCGTTGGTGCGGGAAAACGTTCCGTACGACATGAAGGTCGGAGATATCCCGAAAGTCCCCAGCTTGCCCGAATGGGTCACAAATGACCAGTTTTCGTGATAGAGATCATTGGCCAGAGTGGGCAACCACTTCGAATGACTGGGTGCGATTTCCGAAAAGGCCCGACCGTACACAATCACCCGATCGGTCGTACTGAACCAGACTTCGTCCTGATGCGTGAAAATGGTCTGAGTGGTGGTGGTCCCCAGACCACGCACGTCGGCCCGGGACCATTTGCCCTCGGCATACTCGATCAACCCTTCTCCGGTCGCCACCAGCACCCGTTTCGGATCCGATGCGATGCTGTTGACCGAGGCGGCGGCGGGATTGGCGCGCACTTTCAACGTCTGTCCGACCGCCAGCGAATCGCCGGCAAGATCATTGATCGTCAGCAGAAAAGCGCGGTACACCGACGTATCGGTGCGGGCACCCCTGAAATCCTGGACAAAAGACGTCAGACTCTGTCCCTCGGTCACTTTGGCCTCGCGATAGCCGGGCGTATGCCAGCGATTCTTGTCGAAATAGAGCACGCCGTATTCCGTCCCCACCCAGATCGCGCCGCCTACCACTTTCAACGTGGTGACATTGCCTTTGATTTGGGCCAGATACGGCACGACAATCTGGTCGCCGGGTCTGAACGCCGAAACCGGCGCCGGAGTCGCAGTCGAATCGGCCGGACCAGCGCTGTCCGCTTTGGGCGCCTCCGCCTGCGGTATCGCCAACAGCTTCTCCATGTACGCCGCCTTTTCCACCGGCGATCCGTACACCGCAAATTTCGTGGCGATCACATCCGGCGTATCGTCCACCGAGACTGTGTACCCGATCGTGTTGGTCCATCGTATGCCGTCAAAGTGATACAGGTCATGGTTGACCACCGCATAGTAGTCGCCCACTTTCTGTCCAGTGATGGCCATAATCGTGTCGGCGGGAAGGCCCGTGGTATCCTTGAATCTGGCGATGCCGGCGCCGTCGTAATATACCGCTCCCTGGGCCGTGCCGATCAGCGCAATATTCGTCAGCGCGCAAAGCGACGTGACATGGTTGGAGGGGAGGCCGTCCGCGCTCGACAGCGTCTTCCACGACCGGCCGTTGTACATGATCAGACCATTCGTGGTCCCGACATACAACTGCGTTCCGCTCGATGCCAGCACCGTCGGCTCGCCATTCACGATTGCCGAATACGGGATATTCAATTCTTCCGGAATGAAACGGTAGCGGGCATGATCCAGCGCGACAAAGATGCGATCCATGTCACGCAGGGTGAGCGCTTTGGCCTTTTCTCCGGGGGTCCAGACCCCGCGGGCATCGGACACCTTCAGCCAGTTGATCCGGCACTGGGAATACAGAGCCAGCAATGAGTCACCGACCGCTCGGAACACGGCGGTGTCCCGGTACGCGATGGGGGCCGCCGCCAGTACCGCCTGAATGTAGGCCGACAGATCGTCATACGACAGGTTGCTGTTGGCCGCCGCAACGCGAGCCACGGCCGAGTCGGCACGCACGTCGTCATTGATATTGAAGTACTTCGTGACGATCCCTTTGACCGTCTGATCGGTGCGGGTGCGGAAAAGTTCGCCGGTCTGCCAGCTCTTGTTATCGAATCGGATCAGCCCCTTGGGGCTGATGGCCCAGATGTCGTAACCGGAGTAGCGTTCGCCGCTGGTGCCGTTTCTGACGGCGGCGATCGCACGGATAGGCCGGTAGGCCGTCGGCACCGAGGACTCTATCCACATCGATGAAAACGGATAGGCGCCCAGTCCGGCCGGGTTCCAGTGGGTGGCGGTGGCATCGTCGGCCATCGCCGTAAACGCCTCGCCCATGCCGAGCGAGCGGGCCCCGACCGGTATCCGCAGAAAGAGCACGGACGCGTTCGAGATGTCGGCGTAGCTTGGCGTGGCGGTGCAGATGAAGCAGATCAGGACTGCAACCACCATCAGCGCATTGCGTGCATTCATGTTCAGGTCTCCTTTTCTATTAGTTAATAACAACGATTTTTCCAAACGCTTCCACCGGTCCGCCGCCCGCGCTGGGGACGGCCGTGGCTTTATACAGATAGACCCCGGTCGCCACCCGGTCCCCGACTGCGTCCCGACCATCCCAGCCGATCGATACGGCGTTATTGGGATAATTATCGGCAGGCAAGTCAATCTGGTCCATGCTCTGAATTCGGCGGCCGGACAGAGTGAAAATTTCAAGGGTCAAGCGGTCGGCCGGGCTGGTCAACTCAAAGTAAAACTGCGTCCAGCCAGCCATCGGATTCGGATAATTCAACAGATTGTTGATCGCCAGACTCCCGCCGGTGGTGACCGTGACCACCAGCGTCACGGCCGAATAATTGTTGGCGTTGTCCCACGCCTTGATCTTCAGCGAATGTTCACCCGGGCTGAGCCTGGCAAACGAATAATTCGTGGATCCGGTCGTGTACGAATCGGGGGCAAACGCGAACGTGCCCGACAGATTGATGACATTGTCGGACTGGTTGTCGATTTCGAGCGTTACGCCATGGCCCAGCCCGCTCGCCAAATTTATGCCGGACGGATCGGATATCTGCACGTTAAGCTGATCGTTTTGAAGGACATGGTCGCCAGTCACAAACGACGAACGACCCGTCACGGTATAACTGATCGCCGGCCCGGTGGAATCGGTCGATGCCGCCGCCGAGTTCCGCACGCCCAGCGAATCGACCAGGCCGAGTGCATCCAGCGAGTCAAGCGCCGCATATACTTCGATACGCGCGCTCCGCCCCCCGAAATTGACATCGAGTGGCGTCACAAAATCAAACGCAAACTGACCGCCGGTTATCGAAGTCGAACCGTGGTACAGCCGTGGGCCGCCCGACAGATAGTCAACCCTGATATCCGGATCGGCCGCCAGACGGTGAACTTTGGGACGGTCGCTATCATAGACGTCGATATACATCGTTCCCGACTGATTCACCGTCGCCGATGAACGATCGATTATCCGCCCGCTCACGTGGGCGACCGCCAGCGGCGTCAGACTGTCCGGCCGCTGATCGAACGCCACCGACAAACGGGGGACACCCAGTTTCAGGTACGGATCGCCGAAGTATATATAGGCCCGGTCGTTCGGTTTCTGAATCGGTATTCCTCCGAAATACTGGCGGGTCCGTGTCGCCGCGAACAGCGCTTCGGCTATTGACAGACTCTCCGACCGGAACAACTGGTCGAATACCGCCCGGTTGAGTTGCGCGTTCTCCGAGGAAAAGACCAGTCGCGCCGCCGAGATTACGCCGATGGCACCCCCGCTCGGCATGGCCAGAAAATCTTCGCCCATCGCCTCGCGGCGCGGGTCGTCGAAAAAGCCGATATCGCACGAGGCGGCGTACACCAGTGGAAGTTTGTCCCGGTTGGTCATGCGCGGCAGATCGGCCGTACGCTCCAGCACATGCTCGTGCGCCCAGACGTCGGGATTTCCGTGCCCGATGTAATTGACGACCAGCGCGCCGCTGTTGAACGCCTCAACGATCGCCTCGTTCGCCGCCGGTTTGGTGCGATTCACCGACGGGTAATCCCATAGGTAGATTCGGTTGCGGTGATACAGGCGCGGGAGGTGCTCGTACTCCAGAACCTTCGCCTGCAAAACATGGTCGATCTCCCGATCAATCCCCGCGCCGCTGTATTCGTCGTCGGCCACGATCACGACATTCTTCCGCCAGCTCGCCAGATCGTCGGCCGACTCATACTGCCTGACTTTGGCCACGATCGCAGAAATCTCCGCGCCCGACTTCACCGGCCAGCGGGCCGTCATCATATCAAAGCCGCGATCGGGCAACAGGTAACTTGTGTCGCCATCGAGCAAACCGAAATTCCCGAAATAGACATAATTATCGTCGCCGCCGCGAGGATCGAAACTGTACGGCATATTGTACGGCGGCGCGTAATTCGGCACGCCGGTGCCCAGATGGTTCAGGTAGTCGTAGTTGCCGTCACCGACAAACAGCACGGCCGAGGGCGCCGGGGCCGTGTAATTCTCATAGGAAAACTTGAGAAAGTCCCGGATGGCGGTCGGGTCATAAAGCCCCCACGAAAAGTTATCCATGATATCGCCGACGGTGACGATCCGGGAGCGATGCCCCCGCGCCAGACGATACGCCGTGTATTCGCCCAGGGCCGGAACCAGTGATGGCGAGGTTACGATTAACAGATCGGTCTGACTCACATCGGCCCTCAAGTCAAGCGGCGCAACCCGGTTCATCGACACCGGAGATTTGTACTGCGACGGACTAACCAGCAGGAACCGGTTTGGTCCGGATGAGGTCAGAATCGTTTCAAAAGTAACCCGTCCCGCCAGTCTCTGGGGGTTGATCAGCTGAGCGGGCTGTTGCGCATTATCGAGTGTCAGGATGATCGGGGTGACACTGAACTGGTCGGTCACCGAAACCTGGGCGCGGACCGGCAGATTCGGCAGAGTGAAATCCAGCACATCAGCATCCGGCGTCAGATTACTCGTGTACTGCAGTTCCAGCCAGTTGAAATAGGCCGGCGCCGTACCCGCATTTTGAGGCGTCAGCGTCAGATCGAATCGATTGAGTCCGGAGTTGAGCGACGATATCGCTCCCCGACATCCGACCGGCGAACAGTTCCAGCTGATCGGCACATTGTTGACCTTGCCGGAGACATATCCGTTGTAGGGATCGTACGAGGTCAGCGCCGAAATCGCAATCGAATCACCTGAGGCCCCGATCGCTCCGGGCGCAGGGGCAAACAGAGTGACCGCTGACGACGAGGTCCAATACCACTCATAATAGTCATAGTTATAACCGTCGAGCGACTTTGCCAGCGTGCTGTCCTGCTCGACATGAACAAACCGGCGACCGGTCGTCAACAGCGTGTCGTACACCCCGGTGGCCGTGCCGTCAAGCGTCGCCATCCGATTTGGCAAACCGGCGAAATTCCCGCCGATCGCCAGCCAGTACACGTTATCGCTCGCGTAGTGATGGGTCGCGTAGCGCGGTTGAACATCCGCCGCGTACACCCACCGATTCAACCCCTCGCCGAAAAACAATATCTCGTCGGCCGCGTCAAACCGACCGTCGCCGCCGTCGTTGACGATGATGGCGATCTCGGTGAAGCCCGGACGGGGACGATTATTCAGAAATTCGTTTTGCAATCCGCCGCCGTTGAATATCCGAATCGAGTCCGATACCAAATTAGTTAGATTCACGCCCGACGATGCCAGCTGAGCACCCGTGATCCGATACACGCCGGCCTGCCGCACCCCCATTTTCACGAACTGCGCCCCCGACGAAAACGGCCCGACCGCCTGGGGGATGCCCAGCGACAGCTTTTCGGATTGTGGTGCTTTCCATTCCTTTGCCTGATCCAAATTCACCGTCGTCGCGCCCAGGACTCGATCAAACCACGGATCGGATGCGGTCGTTGAAGTTCCCGGGCGGGTGGCGCCGGAAAATATCAGTTCAATCTTCACAGAACGGAAAATCGTATTCCCGCGTACCGGGAAAATGCTCAGGGTGACCAGTGACCGTCCCCGCACCATGAATGGATTGGACAGGCGCACCAGCGGCAGATCGGCCGGACGAGTTGGCGCCACGAATGACGGCGATGAAATCGAAATAGGATCTAGCCCATCAACCGCACCGACCGTCGCTGTCCCGCCCCACGGCACCACCGCCGTCAATGTCCGCGAATAAACCGACTGAGAATCCGGGAGTGAAACTTGTATCAGATTTGTCAGATCGGCGGAAAACTCAGCGGTCAATTGGCACGAAGTCTCTGAAGTCGGAACAGTCGTAATTCCAACCGGACCAGCTACCGCGCTGATTGAAAAGGTGAGGATTGTGGCTAAGGCAGAAAAAAACTTATACAAGCGTTAATCCACAGGTTACCGGGTTGCACACCCAGCCCATGAACCGAGACAACCTATCGTTACGGTCAAAAGGGCCGGCAGACGTATCTACACTCTCTTTTCAATTCGTCTAAGTCCGTTAACCGTTATGCGATAGCTTGTCTCCTTTGCTGTATAAGTTGCTATACTATAAACAGTTTCCGCCCCAAAGTCAAGTCAGGGGAGGCAATTCGGTCCAATATACCGCAATCGCCGCGCCAAGATCTGCCGCCCCCTCAAAAAGGGCCTGGGTACAGGCATAAGTCACTATACTATAGCATCTTACGCGACATCAAGCCCTACCAGCGAAACTACCATGGAGACGCCAAAGGTGAATTTTGATTCACACTTACCGGCCTTTTCTACCCGCCTCCTCCGGCTTAAGCTGGGCGATTGCAAGTTCGCAGGTGAAATGACGAAGGAACTGGCTTTCCTTGACAATGGTGAATCCGGTGACCGCCGATTTGTTGCGGACAATGGTTTCCGCCGTCTCCGCCACATAATCCATGTGAGAATTTGTGTACACCCGGCGCGGTATCGCCATCCGGACCAGTTCGCGACCGACCGACAATTTCTTGCCCGTGTTCGGATCGATCCCGCCGAACATCAGCGAACCGATTTCCACAACGCGTATCCCGCCTTCGAGATAAAACGCCACGGTCAACCCCTGACCCGGAAATTGTTCGGATGGAATCTGTGGTAGAAACTTGCCGGCATCGACAAACACCGCATGTCCACCGGTCGGCTCGATTATCGGCATCCCCGCTTCTTTGATCCTGGCGCCAAGATATGCCACTTGGCCAATTCGATATCGGAGGTAATCCTCGTTCATTACTTCTTCGAGTCCAACCGCCAGTGCCTCCAGATCGCGCCCCGCCAGACCACCGTAAGTCGGGAATCCCTCGATCAGCACCAAAAGTTCAGCCAGCCGACCGTAAAGTTGTTCGTCATTGAGCGCGATAAATCCGCCGATATTCGCCAGCCCGTCCTTCTTGGCCGACATCATCACGCCGTCGCACAGATCGAACATCTCGGCGGCGATCTCGCGGATGCTCATCTGCGAGTACCCCGATTCCAGCTGTTTAATGAAATAACAGTTCTCGGCGAACCGGGCGCAGTCGAAGTAGAATGGTAGCTGATACCGGTGGCATATTTCCGACACTTCGCGGATATTCGCCATCGACACCGGCTGGCCGCCGGCCGAGTTGTTGGTGACCGTCACAATCACCATGGCGATCTCTTCCCGCTTGTGGCCGGTGATGAACTCCTCCAGCCGAGCGATATCCATATTTCCCTTGAACGGGATCGGCTGGTCTGAAAATGATTCTTTGCACGGCAAATCTATCGGGACCCCCCCCTTGTGGAGAATATTCCCGCGCGTCGTGTCAAAGTGCGTGTTGTTCAGGACATACTGCCCCTTCTTCAGTATTGTCGAAAACATCAGGTTCTCCGCCACTCTCCCCTGATGACAGGGGATCACCTTCTTTTTGCGGAAAATCGATTTCACCGTCGTTTCAAACCGGCGGAACGAATCCGCCCCGGCGTACGATTCATCCCCCATCATGATCGCCGCCCACTGCGCGGTGGACATCGCCCCGGTGCCGGAATCGGTCAACAGATCGACATAACAATCACGGGCTTCAAGCTTGAATATGTTGTACGACGCCGCCGTAATCCGGGCCTGTCGCTCGGCGCGGCTCAGGAGCCGAATAGGTTCGACTGACTTTATGCGAAACGGTTCGACCGGCTGGCGCGAATTGGTCATGGTTTCCTCCTTCATCCAGGGTTAATCGAGTGCGCCCACGGAACATGAAAGGAGGATCAGGTGACGTCTTTGATTCTCAACCGATGATACTTGAGACCAAGATGGCCGGGCGGAAATGTGTCCGAACGCATGACTTACTCGACCTTTCGCAACCGAAACTCCGCGCCAATATACCCGGTCACCCGGTCGTGCGCGTTGCGAATCTCCGGTTTGACATACGACCGAAGGTGCGGATATTTCTCAATATCGGATATCACCCCCAGCTGGCGCAAGACCTCGACAACAATCGCCCCCAGCGCCCGCGAATTCCCATCGAGCACTTTGATTGCAATCCCGATCTTCGGCTCCGAAAATCCGATCGCCTGCAACGACTCCGCCCCTCCCTTGCACACGATATTGCCGACAAACGAGCGCATCAGATTCAGATCGAGCCGCTTCTCCCCCGATACCATATGGGGATGTTCGGTGATGGCCGCCTTGAGCCGCCGAAATGCGGAACGCATTTCTTCGGTATTCCCCTCTGCGTTGGCAAACTTGCGAAAGCCAAGCGCCAGCCGCCACAGGGGAAGCGGGTAATTCGGCGCCGAGCACCCATCGATGGCCGGAATCAGCTTGTCGGAATCATACTCGCAGGCGTCGGCCAGCGCCTGTTTGACCAATTGCTGGGTGCGGCCCTTCGGATTGAGGTAATCTCCCGTCGGCTCCCCCAACAGCTTTGCCAGCGCAAGAAATCCGGAATGTTTTCCCGAACAATTGTGACGGAGCGGATCCTTGTCTTCTCCCTTTGTCGGAAAGGTCCCATTCAACTGCATGAACATCGGCACATGCGCGCCGCAATCCAGATCGGCGGGAGCATTTCCGGCGGCCTTGAGATTCGCCAGCGCGGTTTCCAGATGTTCATCGGTGCCGCTATGCGACCCGCAGAGTATGGCCAGCTGTTTGTTTGAAAACCCGAACTTGTCCGGCCCGCCCCGCATCACGAACGGTAGCGCCTGAAACGGCTTGATCGATGACCTCATCATGGTTACCAGACGTGGATCGCCCAAGTGATGAGTAATCCGGCCGGAAGCATCCACCACTGCCACGGCGGCACAGTGTTCTGCCTCAAGATGAGGGCCGCGATAGACGCGGGCCGCAATTTCCAATCCGCTGGCGGTAGCCGAAACAGAGTCGGCCGAATATTCTACGCGTTGACTACACATACTGCAAGATAACCAAGATCACTGAATTCAACCAGACCTAATTAGACCCGGCGGACTCTCGGCCCCCTATTTGCGGTGCATTGTCCACTTCAGGTAGGGCGAAAACGCGCCCGGTTTCCCCGGCGGAGCAAATTCAAAAGTCCCGGCTACTTTTCCATCGCCGATCTTCACATACGATAGCCGATACTGCGGGGCCTGGTCGCTTTGCTCGCTGGTGAACGACACGGTGTCCTTGTCGAGAGACACGGTCGACGTGTAGTGTATGATATGACCCTCACTATCATAATAGTCGGCCTTCAAAGTGTATATATTCGCCCAGTACATGATTAGAAGATCATCGTGGACGGTCGCAGGGTGGTCCTTCGATGCCGGTATTTCGGCGTGATTCTTTCGAATTATCACCTTGTTCTGAAGATCGAGTGCGAACGAACATTCCCCCTTCCCCTGATCTTCGGGGTTGTCCGCCATCCAGTCACCGATCAGAAAACGGTAGTCGGCCCACTGCTCGACTACCATGGCGTCTTGCGCAGGTACCGGTGCGGCTATGCCGACTAGAAAGCATGCGGCAACCAACCAGACCGCGGATGACATTGGTCTCGAAAACTTGAACTTCATTTGAACTCCTTTAGTGGAGCTGTTGTGTAACATTATTTAGTGGCAGGCTACTTCTTGCCATCACTTTCGTACGCTATTGTCAGCCACTTCTTCACTTCGCCGTCGATATCCGAACGGGTCGAAATCGGTATCCGGTGCGTGATCCTGTCCCCCTTGATATACCCGCCCGTGTCGATCAGCCGTCCGGTCGCTCTGGTCTTGCCGAGCGCCAGACCAAAATCGATCCGCGTGTTGGTGGCCGCTTTTATCTGGGCGATGACATGATTCCGGTATATCGGCACAATGGATTTTCCGGGGCTGACTCTAATGTCTTTCCCCAGCTTGAGGCAGAGCGCGACCAGGGCATTGTACACCGGCTTGAGATCGGCCTTGGCGCCGGCGTACTGCGAATCGACCAGCGCCTGCGAATCAAGTTCGCTGAATTTCACTTCCCCAAACGTTTGTGAAAAGACAAACCCGGCCTGGATCGACCCAAGACCGTGCTTCTCTTTGAGAAAGGCGATCGCCGCTTTGCGGTCGGTCAGCTTGTTCTTCTTGAGGAGCTTGCCCCAATCTTCGAGCGTCTTGCCGGTCTTGTCCTTGAGATTCTTGACCACCGCCTCTTCCATTTTCGCGGCCGGATGCGGCGAATAATCGAACTCCAGTTGGGCGGGGGGTGCTGATTTCTTTTTCTGATTCTTTCCTGTCATTGCTCTTTCCGTTGTGTGTCAGGCGCATGGTCCATTTCACTTGGTGGCCCGCCGCTTGCGGTGGGGTCCCATCATCTATCCCGTCATTGCAAGCCGTGCGAAGCAATCACTCTTCTCTTCATAGGTCGGGACCCTTGTGGTCCCGACATCTTCTTCTCCGGCGCCGACATTTCCCCCGGGGCGCAATGGCAGAACCACTTCGCTTCGCTCGGGTTCTGCCCTACAATTACACTACCCTACACCCCCAGCTTCTTCAACACTTCGGGAATATCCTTAAACGTCCTGCACGGGTGCGCGCCGGCCGCCGCCAGCGCCTCGATCTTCTCTTTCGCGGTCCCCATCTTCCCTTCGACAATCGCCCCCGCGTGTCCCATCCGCTTGCCGGGGGGCGCAAACACCCCGCCGATCATCACCAGCACCGGTGTCTTCATCTTCGGGATTATCTCGGTGGCCTTCTCTTCATACACGCC
>JACRAV010000211.1 GCA_016213305.1 Candidatus Zixiibacteriota bacterium
CGCCGGATCGGCGTCGTCTCAGACCCCGGCGCACCAGAAAGACCGCCGCCACCAGCACGACCACAAACACCACAAGAGTCTGCATGAACTGGCTCATAATCCAACCAATCTGGAGGTGATCTGGTAAACAGCCCAGGCGCCGCCGTAGGCAAGGGATGTCATATAGATAAACACGATGATTGGGTATCGCAGGCCGTTGGTCTCCTGACGTATCGTGATCAGCGTGGCGCCGCACTGGCAACAGAGCGCGAAGAAGACCATGATCGACAGCGCCACCGCGACCGAAAAGACCGGGGTCCCCGCTCTGGGACCGGTTTCCCAGTTGCTCCGGCGCATTTTGTCGGTCAACAGCGATGCTTCTTCAACATCGCCGCTCCCCAGATTGTATATCGTTCCGAGAGTAGAGATGACCACTTCGCGCGCCGGAAACGACGCGAGCGCCGCCATGGTGATCTTCCAATCCCATCCCAGCGGCTCAAAGGCGGGTTCCAGCAACCGCCCGAATCTTCCGAAATACGAATCTCGCAAATACGCTCCCGCCTGATCGCGTTCCAGCTGGGTCAGAGCCGCCGCTTTGTCGGAGGTATTGGTTTCCATCCCACTAAAGCGATTTTCGATCTGGGCACGTTCGACGGTAAAACGGTCGCGGATTTCGTCGGAGTGCGGATAATAACTGAGCGCCCAGATGACGATGGTCAGGGCGAAGATCACCGTCCCGGCGCGAATGACAAACGATTTTGCCCGCGTATAGACCCGAATGAACACCGACTTCAGCGTCGGCATCTTGTAGCTGGGCATTTCCATCAGAAATGACCCGTGCTGTTGTCGTCGCGAAAACAATCGGGTAACCAGCGCCACGAGAACGGCCGTAACTATTCCCAGGAGATACAAACTCCCAAGCACCAGCCCCTGCACGTTGAACAGCCCCAATACTTTGGTGGCCGGGACAAACGCCGCGATCATAATCGTGTACACCGGAAGGCGCGCCGAGCAGGACATCAGCGGAGCCACGATGATCGTCAACAGACGCTGGCGGCGGTCTTCAATCGTGCGTGTCGCCATGATTCCCGGCACCGCGCAGGCAAACGAGGACAGCATCGGGATAAACGACTTTCCCGACAACCCGCACCAGCCGAAAGCCCGATCAACCAGAAACGCCGCGCGCGGCATGTAGCCGGAATCCTCGATGACGGCGATAAACACGAAAAGAATGACTATCTGCGGCAAAAACACCAGCACCGAGCCAACCCCGCCGATCACCCCGTCGATCAGGAGCGATTGCAGAGGTCCGTCACTCATCAGTGGCGCGACAAAGCCGGCCAGCGATTGAAATAGTTCATCGACCGCGTTCATCAGCGGCGCGGCCCAGGCAAAGATCGACTGAAACATCAGGATCATCAGAATCGCCAGGATCAACAGACCGCCGACCGGATGCAAAACCGCCCGATCAATTCGGTCGGTGAACGACCGGGTCGGCCGGCCATGATCTTTAGTTACTCTGGCGGCGACCTCGGTGGCGCGGTGCGTCAGCATGGCCGCCTCGGCATTGGCCAACATCCCGAACGCGTTCCGCAGAGCGCGGCGGGCCGTGTCGAGCGCCTGACTCTTCGACTCGCGATACTCGGCCAGAAAATCCCGCTCGGCCGGACCGTGTTCATCAAGCAGGACCCGCACCAGCTCGGCTGTGGAATACCCGACAATCCCGTCACACGCGGCCAGCGCCTCAGTCTCGGCGATCAGTCGTCGGTCGTAGAAGTCCATTGGCGGTCGCGGCGGCGGATATACCGCATCGGCCAGCGCCCGCTTGAGTTCGGTGATACCTCTCCCCTTGCTTGCGGTGACCGGAATGACCGGCACGCCGCCTAGTTCCCGGGACAGTTTCTCCAGATCTATTTCCCGCCCCGCCTGGGCCAGCAGATCCATCATGTTGAGCGCCACGACGGTCGAAGCGCCGGTCTGCATCACCTGAAAAGCCAGATACAGCGACCGTTCCAGATTGGTGGCGTCGATCACACACACCACGACATCCGGCCGCGACTCGCCCTCGATTCGTCCAAACAAGGCCCGCGCCGCGATATACTCATCGGGCGAATTGGCGGCCAGCGAATAGGTGCCGGGGATGTCGAGGAGATTGAATTGATATTGATCGAATTCGGCGACTGCAAAGGTGCCGATCGTTTTCTCGACCGTTACGCCCGGATAATTGGCCACCCGCTGGCGAAGCCCGGTGATGGCATTAAAAATGGTGGTCTTGCCACAGTTGGGATTGCCGCAAATGGCGACTGTGACCGTTTTCTTCCGGGTGCCGGGACTCCCCACTCTGATCGCCATGACTGATTCGCGCCCTTAGTCTTCGATCTCGACCGTCACCAGCGAAGCGTCGGCACGGCGCAATGACAGTCGGCTGGCGCCAATCCTGATCAAAAGAGGGTCGTTCAGCGGCGCCCGACAAACACAGGTCACCGATTTCCCCGGACCAATCCCCAGTTCGCGAAGCCGCCGCACCAGCGGACTGTCCTGCGTGAATCCGATCACTTTGGCCCGTTGTCCCGGGATCATCTTGTTCAGAAATGTCATATTCTTCTTTCTCACAAATCAGAGTCGTTGGCGCGAGTCAGATACGCTCTTAAGAGCGCCGTCTCGCCGGGTTGAAGTTTCAATTTCACGCCGTATCTATCGGCCGCCGCTGTCCATTCTTCGTCGCTGTGCTGTTTCGGCGAAATCAGTTTGTGGCACTTGTCGCACAGGGCTTCGTAAATCCGCTTGCCCCGCTGTTGATCGGCCGTCAATTTGGCATCCGATCCGCACGCCGCCATGAACAATCCAAGCATCATTGCCGCCATCATGCCACTAATGAGTTTTTCGCCCACGGCTCTCCTTGTCCCGCTCTTTCTGGCAGGATTCGCAGTACCCCTGAACTTCGATCTTGTACCCTTCCGGGACAAACTTGTTCTGCCGCGAAAGGGTCTGGAGCGGATCGATAGCCGCCGCGATGTTGATTTCCGTCAGCTTCTTGCATTTGACACAATAGAGATGCCCGTGCGGCGCGCGGGTCACCCGGTCGTACCGTGTCACCCCATCCCCCAGATTGACTTCCTGCGCCAGACCGACCCGACAGATCAGTTTGAGATTTCTCCAGACCGTGCTGTACCCGACCGAACGGTCCAGCTTGCGGACCTTCTCGTACAACTCATCGACCGAGATGTGTTCCCCCAGCTCAAAGAAGGAACGGAAGATCAACTCCCTCTGCTGGGTCATCTTGAAACCCTTGGTTCTTAAGAACTCTCTCATCGTCTCAATCCCTTGGCCTTCAAAAGGTCA
>JACRAV010000221.1 GCA_016213305.1 Candidatus Zixiibacteriota bacterium
GCTGGGGGTCAAAGGAGCGCAACGTCCCGCCACCAAGACCTCAACCTACGGCTACAAGCGGCTTGAAGTGATGATCGCCTTCATATCGGCGGTTTCGCTGGTGGTGATCGCGGTGTTCATATTCATCGAAGCGTACAACCGGTATCTTGATCCGCATCCGATCACCCATCCGGGGCTGTTTCTAACCGTTGGCGCGATCGGCCTGTGCGGCAATCTGGCCTCGGTGTTCATTCTGGCGTCCGAACGGGGGAAATCGCTCAATCTCAAAACCGCCTATCTGCACATGGCGTACGACACGGCCTCGTCGATTGTGGTGCTGGTCGGTGGAGTTGTCATCTGGCTGACCGGACTGGTCGTGCTCGATGTGATCCTCTCGGCCGCCATCGCGCTCGCGATTCTCTGGTCATCGTATCTGGTCATCAAGGAAGCGGTGATCATTCTGTTGGAGGCGGTGCCGGGATCGGTGCAGTTCGACGAGGTGCTGGCCGCCCTGCAGGCGGTGCCGAAAGTGCGCGACGTCCACGACCTGCACATCTGGTCGCTCTCCTCGAATGAAATTGCGCTGTCGTGCCATGTCTGCCTTGACGATGACGACTATCTCAACGGCATGGACTTTATCCGGTCGATGGATGAACTTCTCCGAAACAAATTCGGCATCGGTCACGCCACGATTCAATTGGAAAAGACCGACTGCGCCCGCACCGACCTGTTGTGCCGGTATCACCAGCACCCGTAACACTCCATGACCGATCAACACAAGTACGAGGAACTGGCGGTGGCCGATCTGGCCTTTGACGGCAAGGCGGTGGCGTATCGCGACGGGAAAGTCATTTTTCTCGACGGCGGCCTTCCGGGGGAGCGGGTGCTGGCGGAGGTGGTTCGCTCGCGCAAGCGGTACGATTTTGCGACGGTCAAAGAAGTTCTGCAAAGATCATCGATGCGGATCGACGCCCCCTGTTCGCATATCGCCGAGTGCGGCGGGTGCGCCTGGCAGGACCTTTCGTACCCGCAACAACTGATCTACAAACGCAAGCAGGTGGTCGATTGTCTGGAACGGATCGGCGGATTGGAGTCGGTGAAAGTCGCCGACGCAATCGGTTCGCTCGAATTGTTCCACTATCGCAACAAGATGGAGTTTTCGTTTCACGCTTCACCAGACGGGGAATTCACACTCGGCTTGCACCGGCGCGGGAAATTCGATGAAATATTTGATCTGAACGCCTGCTGGCTGGCCACCGACACCTGCAACCGGATTGTCGCCTGGGTGCGGCAGTTCGTGCGCGAGGAGCAGATTCCGGTGTACGACGTGTTCACGCATGTCGGGTATGTCCGATTTCTGGTGATCCGGGAATCGAAGCGAACCGGCCAGGTGATGGTGAATCTGGTGACCAACTACGGCGAAATCCCGCAAAGAGAAAAGCTGGCGAGCGGGCTAAAGGCGGCTTTCCCCCAGATTACCACGATGGTGCACAATCAGAATGGGCAGAAATCGAATATCGCGGTGGGCGAGATCGAGCAGGTGGTATTCGGCACCGGGTATATCGAGGAGCGGCTGTTCGAATCGACGTTTCGCATCCGCGCCGGCTCGTTTTTCCAGACCAACACGCTCCAGACCGAAACGCTCTATCACACCGCGCTTGACATGCTGGAGCCGGGGATATCGGATCGCATGCTCGACCTGTACTGCGGCACGGGGTCGATCGGCATTCTGGCGTCGCGCTATGTGCGCGACGTGCTGGGGGTGGAGCTGGTGGCCGACGCGGTCAAATCGGCGCGCGAAAATGCCGATATCAATCATGTGAAGAACGCCCGGTTTATCGAAGGGGATGTCAAGGACGTGCTCGCCCTGCACGAACGGGAAGGGGCGCGGTTCGATCTCGTCGTAGTTGACCCACCCCGCGCCGGGATGCATCCGACCGCGCTCAAGCGGACAATCCAGCTTGCCCCGCAGAAACTGGCGTACGTTTCCTGCAATCCGGCGACTTTCGCCCGCGACGCCGCGGAGATTGTCAAAGCCGGGTATCGATTGCCCGAAGTCCGGCCGGTCGATATGTTCCCCCATACCAAGCACATCGAACTGATCGGCGTGTTTTACCGATCCTAACCCGTGGAGAGTACATGACTCGTTCCCTGCGTATCGTTTTCGTAATCGTCTGCCTTCTGGCGGCCGGATCGGTCGAGGCCAAAAAGAAGTCGGTCGGGCCGGTGAGTTTCCGTGAGATGTCGCTTCGGGTTCTCGATTCACTTCAATCGTTCTTCCCGGTATCGGCGACTGAGATGGGCATCCACTCATATGACAATCGACTGGGGGACTATTCACAAACTTCGGTCAACCGGATGATCTCATCGCTTGAAAAGCTCCAGTCGCGGCTGGCCGCGTACAACACGCCCAAATTGTCGCCAGGCGAGCAGATCAACTACCAACTGCTGAATTCCAATCTTGAAGTGGCCCTGCTCAATCTCAAGGGGATCGGCTGGTACAAACGCTCCCCGTACCTGTATGTCAACGAGGCGATCAACGGGTTGTACTTTGTCATGCTTTCGCGCTCGGCGCCCCTGATCGCCAAACTTCCGACCATTCTTGGCCGGGTGGGCGAAGTTCCGAAACTGCTGTTGACCGCCCAGAAGAACGTGAAGAAAGCGCCGCCGGTGTATATCGACGCCGCCCAGCAGGCGCTGGCCTCGGGACGAGAGTTCTATCTCGCGGTCGGGAAGAGTCTGGTCGATTCGTTTCCGGCGCGCACCGTGACGATCAACACGGCCTTCGGCAAAGCGCTTGAGGCGATGGACGCCTATGCTCAGTACCTGTCCAAGCTGACACCGGCCGCAGACACCTCGTTCGCCATCGGCAAAGCCAATTACGACTACCTGCTCAAACATCAGTATTTTCTCTCTTACGATGCCGACTCCCTGCTGAAAATGGGAGAGACTCTGCTGGCGAAGGCGCAGACGGATTATGTCGAGTATCAGGAGTATGTCGACGGCAACAAACAGCCGGGGCAGGATTCCGTCTTTGTGCCGAAAACCTTCACGCGGGCCGACCTGCTCAACTACTATGACTGGGAAGTGAATCAGATCAAGACCTTTCTTGCGATGAACGAAATTATCACGATTCCCGACGATATCGCGCCCTGCGCGGTGATGGAGACCCCCTCGTTTCTGCGGCCGATGATCGGCGGGATTGCTTATCAGCCGGCGGGACCGTTCGACGACGATCAGCAGGGGATATTCTATATCCGGCCGGTGCCGGACTCGCTGGACAAAGATCAGCTCGACGCCCGCTACCGGTATGTGCACCGGCGCGGATTCCGAGGGTCGGTGGTGCACGAGGCCTTTCCGGGGCATCACTTGCAGATGCAACTCGCGGGACGGAATGCCGACCCGGTGCGCAAGTGGCAGATGAACAACCAGCTGATCGAGGGGTGGGCGCTGTATTGCGAAGAAATGATGTACCACTCCGGGTTGTATGGCGACGAAAACCCGGCGCAGTGGCTGGGGATACTCGGCGGCGTGCGTTTCCGCGCCGCGAGGATCGTGGCCGATGTCAAACTGCACACCGGGAAGTTCACCTACCAGCAATGTGTCGATTGGATGTGCAAGACGCTCGATTCGAAATCGGTGGCCGATTCCAACTATATCCGGACCGAAGTGCGCCGCTACACGCTGGAGCCGACCCAGCCGATGTGCTATCTGACCGGCAAAATTGAAATCCAACAGCTGTACGACGCCTATGCCGGAAAGCAGGGGGTGGACTTTTCGGAACAGGAGTTTTACGATCGAATGCTGGCCGAGGGATCGATCCCGCCGGCGCTACTGTGGGAGATTCTGGAGGTGAAGGCGGACGGAACGGCGAGCGGTAACTAGGGTGTAGGTCAAGCCGCCTGCGGCTTGACGGGTACCAGGCAAGTTCAAGCGAAATAGTACATCGCCTCTTGATACTTGCGCGTAGCGGCCGTCCTCGTCTGTCGGGTTCTGTATCGGATTAAACCACCAGAACCGCGCCGCCTTCGTCGAAAGCTAGCCTACCTCAATCGCGACAATTCCGCAACTTCTATCCAGTACCGCACATCCCAAGACCGTTGAGCAGCACCGCTTGAAGATGGTGCTACGAATAGCTTCGTGCTACCGATACATTCTGGTTGGAGGCCATACGCTACTGATCGCCCTAGGAACTGTTCCGCCGCTCTCTTTCCGTTAAAGCAGAGAATACTAGGCGCAAACTCTGTGACCGTTGATTGTAGCTTCTCCGAGCCGTCGATGGTGAAATCAATTTGATGATCCATGCCGAACTGCGTTTTGACCAAGTCGGTCAGTCCAATTCCGTATTTGGGCAACTCTGAATACTCACTGGGGGAGAGGATCTTCGGAATCAACCCCACTTCATTGAGTGTATGCCAAAACTTGTTACCGCGACCGGCATAGTACATTTTCAGTTCCTCCGACTTCCGACCGGCGGCAGTGCCACAAAATACGATTCGCAAGTGAAAATCCAAAACGTCAGGCAACATCTAATGCGTCATTTCTTTCAGAGTTAACAAATGAACCATTGCCCATAGGGGAGATGTAATGTGTGTGATGCCGTATGCTCGAAGCGCCGAAGGGCCTTGGTGGTATATGCGGTGGTCCGTCCTGACGGCCTCGATTGCCTTTCGAATCATCGCGAACGGGACTCTAGTGTCCTTTCCCATTTCACGAGATACTATGACATGCTCTTTACCAATGGCCACAAACCCGAATTTGTTGTAACCCGTTACTTGTGCGTATCCGCGTCGCTGTATACGGCTGACTACTTCAGCGACCAGGTCGTCTATCGTCATCCAAACCACTCCTTTCCGAATTGCGCCAATCAAATAAAAGATACAACTATCGTCATTACCGTCAAGTTGGGGTGAAAGACGATTCGCTACAGTGCCTCTTCTTGGGCGGCAGACCCCTCGATCTACCCCATTCGCAAGCAGGCACACGAACGTCTCACGACCTCACTAATCGAAGACGCCCGCCCCCCCAACCCTCCCTACCCGCAAGAACTTACCGCCCATTTATAGGCCAAAATAATCATAACTCCTTTGCCCGCAATCCGTTATCCGATATAGATGTGAAATCCCACTTTCCCTCTGCAAGTGGCTATACTATATTCACTTGCAATGCGTGACGAAATTCTCTGGGCGCCGTGGAGGGCGTCTTTTGTGCTCTCCAAAAAAGAAAAAGGGTGCGTCTTCTGTCGGCGATGCAAACAACGCGACACGGTCGAAAACCTGATCGTCTTTCGCGGGCGCAACGTGTTTGTCATCCTCAACAAGTTTCCGTACAACGCCGGACATCTGATGGTCGTGCCGAACCGGCATGTCGGGCATCTGGAGAATCTCAAATCGGATGAAGCGGCGGAATTCTTTGAAGTCACCCGGCGCGCGGTGAAGGCGCTCAAGAAAGTGCTCAAGCCGCACTCGCTCAATTTGGGAATGAATTTGGGAAAAGCGTCGGGCGCCGGGGTGCCGGGACACTTGCATATGCACATCGTGCCGCGATGGATCGGCGACACCAATTTCATGCCGGTGATCGGCAAGACCAAGCTGGTGTCGGTGCCGCTTGAGCCGTTGTACGAAAAGATCAAAGCGGAGCTGGCCAGGTCATGAAACGCCGCCGGAAATCCCCCACCAAGATCGAACTGCAACAGCTTCAGAAGCTGTACAAGACCGACGAAAAGATCGGCGAGCGATTAGGCGGCGTGCCGGCGTATCTGGTGGCCTATTGGCGGCGAAAAAAAGGAATCCCGAAATATTCACTCCCCAAGTTCTCGGAGCAGGATGTTCGCAACCTGTGGGAACGGTACGGAGATGACGAAAAAGCCGGGCTTGAACTGGGCATCTCCAAAGCCGCGTTTTACA
>JACRAV010000222.1 GCA_016213305.1 Candidatus Zixiibacteriota bacterium
CCCGAAATACATGGCCCCGTAACTGGAATTGAAAGCCGAATGAACCCACACGCCTTGTCCCAGGCGGAAATCGATCGCCTCGTCGGCGGAATCTACCGAGGCAGGAGGCTCCGCGTAGTACACCATGTCTTCCCGGTTTTCGCAGTAGGCGACACCTGCCGCTACCACGGCGGGAGAAGTGTTTTCGGGACAGGCCAAGCCAAAGGCGTCGTCGATATCGTCGAAGGCGTACAGACCGGTTCGGGTGGCCGGATTGCCGATCCAGTCATCGTCATCCAAACCACTTAAGCCGTCCGCGCCACTGGCCAGGTTCGTGGCAACGATCACCGTCGGATTATCGACGGTCACGGGGTCCGCGCTGAACGTAACGGTACCGGTGGCCGCCACGGCATCGCTGCCGCCCGACAAGGTCGCCCCCGAGAGGATCAATCCGGTACCACTCACCGAAACCATGGTGATGGCGTTTCCGGCGTTACCAGGATTCGCGGCCGTCACCGTAATGATCAGCCCGTCATCAGTGGCGTTCACGTTCGCGAGCGCCTCGATGAGGGCTGTCAGTTCCGCGATGTTGCTGAATTCGTTGGCTCCCGGAGGTCCCGGAACCTTGGTAAAGAGACTTCCGTCCACCGTGACCGTGTCCCCGTCGGCGGGGATTCCGTAAGTGATCGTACCGTCCGCCGCCACTGCATCAAGGCCGCCGGCCAGGCTCGCGCCTGAGAGGGAAATATTCCCTCCGCCCGTCACGGCGGATAGCGCGATGGCGTTTCCGGCCACGCCGGCGACTACGGCGGTCAAAGAGACCACGTTGCTGAGTGAGGTCGCCGTTACATCGCCGGATGTCGCGTTGATCGCATCCTTGAGTGACGACGCCATCAGGGGGATATCGTCGATGTCGATCGTGAAGTCGTCACCGGAATCGAACGTGTCGGTTCCGACGGTGACACTGTCGCTCTCGAAGGGATCTCCGGCCTCAAGGTCGGTGACCTTCACGAGCTTGGATTGGTCATTGATGACCTTCACGGCATAATATTCCGTATCGACCTGATTCATGGTGAGGTACCGATATGATTCGCCCAATTCGGATTGCTCGGGATAATCAATACTGAGATCGAAACGGTCGGGATCGACTTCGTTGGCCGTGACCGTGATCACGAGCGTGTTGCCCCAGGTTCCCTGGTTGGCCGCCTCGATTTTCAACGTGTCGCGGCTTTGCAGATCCTTCAGGGTCAGCGATGCCTTGAGCGCGGTGATCGTGGATGCATCGGCTGGGTCCGTGTAGTGAACCACGCGATTGATGTAGAGCACGGCCCCGCGATCGAAAGCCCGCTGGACCACGATATCGGAATCCGAACTGTCAATGGGAAGTCCGTAGTTCTCCTGGAACTGTTTCATGGAGCCGATCAGCTTGACCTCGTTGACCGGTCCGCGCCGCGCCGTGATCTGGACGCAGTTCCGTCCTTGAGTGACGGCCTGGATGAAGAAACTCAAATCCCGTTCGGTGAATGTGACTTTTGCGGCTCCTGTCGGCATAATCCTTTACCTCCCTTAAATGTTCTCGATCCGGATGAGTCTTTTGCGTTCCAATGCCTTCGTGGCCGGAACGATCGCCGTCCCCGGAAGTATCGGTGCATCCTGACCGTGACGACCCGTCTGCAATCGGAGATTCAGAAAGGCGGTCGAGCCGTCGGAACTCCGATAAGGAACCGGAAAAGTCTTCTGCGTCAGGTTGATGATGCGAACCTGACTCGCGGCCTTGACTGGTTCTTTTCGGATGGGTGCTTCCTTATTTTTCTTTGGCATACGCTTCGCTCCTTACGGCCCAGTGTCCGGTTGAATGGTCACTTGTTGCATTGAGATCCCCTCTGGATTCGAGGGATCACTACGCGTTGTTCTCAAAATCTCACTGTCGATTGTGGTGATTATTTTTCCATCACGATCCGGCAGGAATCCGGTCACCCATGCTTCGATCTTGAATCGGTAAATTTTCTCTCGGATATTTTTGGTTAGATCATCCAGATTCTGGATGCCGACGAGCTCAATGGGAAAATCCGCTGGCGCTCCGTCGATCGTGAGTGTCAGGACGCCGCGCTCTGGAAATTTAGCCAGCAACGCCAGATCCATTTCCAGTGCCGTCTGGCTGTCATAGCACCAGGCATCAATCTCATAGAGAAGGTCCAGCGGGAGAGGCTTCTTGACCGTGAATTCGGGATATACCGTAACAGGTTCTCCGTCGTAGGTGAGAGTCACTGTCGATCCTGACGGCGTGATCACATTCGGGGTGACGCGACCGCGATCGATATCGTAACCAGCAAACGAAATCTGCACGGCTTTCTTGGGAAGCACTGGACGGCTCTTGCCGTCATCAAAGCCAAGAAACTCAAGCGAGGGTACAGTAGCGATAGAAGCCATGCGACCGTAGAGGGCTTGATGCAACCTGGCGATGCTGTTTAGAATCGTCGCGCTCATATTCAATGTCCCGTGTTCTCCAGCGTTTCGCGAATGGCTTTTTTGTAGCCTCTTTCGACGTCAGGCTGGACTTCTTTGAAAGTCGGTCGGAACAGCGGCCGTGCCGTGATATTCCGCGCATGACTTCCGAATTCATGAATCTCTGCAATCAGAACGGGCGGTTCGCCGTCTTTGCGTTTACCGGATCGCAACACCCCGACGAAAGCGGACAGACGATCTCCTGCCAGTTCGGTCGTAATCGATTGCATCAGTTGGGAAGTGGCAATGAGAGTGGCCGTGCTCAGATGTCGCCTTTTTTTGGAGGCAAGGTATTCAGGGTTTAAGGGCTTCCAGGACAAGTCTTGGTTCTGCAAATGCTTCACCAACACCTTGCGAACCAGCTCGGCATTCTGAAGAGTCGCCAACTGCAGACGCGACGTCAGTTTCAGGCCGAATCCGTTCAGGTCCTGTTCCAAATTCTTCCATGGCCCATTCATCTCGCTCATGGGTTGCCTCCGTCGGCCCAGCGTCTTTTGATCTGGAGATAGACGAAGGAGGGTTTCTTGGTCATGTCGGCCACACCGCCGAAGGAGACGATATCGTAGACCTCGTTCTCCATGACCACGACGTCGTTATGATCGAGCAATACCTTGTTATCGGCGTCCGTAA
>JACRAV010000223.1 GCA_016213305.1 Candidatus Zixiibacteriota bacterium
ACAGCGCGCGCACTCCATCGAAACCTCGCCGACAACCCGGGCCTGACAAAAAAACTCGTCGCCGGACTTCTGGATGGTCAGGTCAACGCGTATCTGCGTGATCCCGGTCACATCCTCGGCGAACGGACTGAATGTCTCCGGTCCCGATGTCAAGCTGACGCTGGCCGGGAAATCTTCAAATCCCCGCAAGTCCAGTATCATGGAGCATGATAGTACGGAAATCCCCCCTGAAAGTCAAGCGTATTTGGGCCTATGAAGCTAATGAGGGACAAGCAGATAGGGGTTCGGTTACATATCAGGGCTTTGTCGGTCGAAATCCCTTGTGGTTTCGACAGGCCATGTGCCATCGGGCGTCCCCACCCGACGCCACCTCTTGTGCAAGGCGGACGTCCCCGTCCGCCTATCCGTGTCACCCCGGGCTTGACCCGGGGCCCAGCAGGAGCATTCATCGCACAGTCAGCCAAAATGTTTCAGGATTGCGACTTTGAAACATATATTAGGGTTCGATGACTAGTGAGCACATTCCGCCCATACTCTACAAATTCCGAAAATGGGACAGAGACAGCAATCCGCCCGGATTTGAGTGTCGCATACTGACACATCGAGAAGCGTACTTTACTTCACCCAAGTACTTCAATGATCCTTTTGACTGCAAGATCGGTCTCGACCTCGCATCCAAAACCAAGGGCGATTACGTCAACCATTTTTCCAAAGAATACTCCACAGAGAAAGTGACCGCATTGTCAGAGGCGCTTACACACAATCCGGAAGGCTTTATAAATGACGTCGCGGCAATGACAGCCCGCCTTGCCGACAAATCCGGTGTCTTTTGCTTGTCGGAAAATCCCCAAGACCTTCTTCTTTGGTCGCATTACTCAGATGGCCACCAGGGATTCTGCATTGGTATAGACTCAGCCGCATTCCCCGCTCCTGACGTCTATCTCCGAAGGGGTTCGACAGAGATTCATTATGTTGGAGTGAAATACGAAGATGTTTTACCAAGCTTGGACCCCTTTCTCGAAGATCCAAACGAGTGGCTTGATCAGCAATACCGATACAAAGCGGCGGTTTGGAATTATGAACACGAACATCGCTATGTCATGATCAAAGATCCGCAAGAGGGTCCTTTGACCGACCAAGAGCGTGCGTTTCACCTTAGTCCCTCTGCAATCAAGGAGATTATACTGGGATGCAAGACGGACGATGACCGTGCGTCTAAAGTCAAAACTGAGGTGAGGCGATTGGCCGCTCTGAATCCCAACGTCAGACTTCTTAGAAGTGTCAAGAGTAAATCGAGGTTTTCAGTAGATATCGTTCCAGAGCCTATGCAGTAGCCCCCCACTTCCCCCGCCAACTCCCCGCTGATTCCGACTTTGCACCCGTTATTGATGAACTATGCCTGCGACATGTCATACCGCCCCTTTCTTGTCATTCCGGCGAAGGCGGGAATCCAGTCCTATTCCTTTCCCCTGCGTTGATCTGGAGAAGAGTCAAGACTGGACCCCGGCCTGCGCCGGGGTGACAATGGGGCGCTGGATTGACAGTTGGCGCCGGGGTGACAATGGGATGCTGGTGTGACAGTTGGCGCCGGCATGATAAGAAAACTTTTTAGTTTAATAAAACGAACCAAAACAATTGTGGCGGTCAGGCCTCCGACCTGACCGCCGCCAAAAAAAAGCCGTCGGGTGGGACGCCCGACGGCCCAAGACAAAGATGGACCCCGGATCCGTTCCGGAGTGAGATGTCAGAAATCTCAGTGATGCGTATCCTCGTACACCTTGATCCGGTTTGCGGCCCGCTCCAGCGCCTCGCGCACCGAAGGCAGATCGAGATCGGTCTCCCCCCCGCCCGCCGACACCAGCCGCGATTTCTCCCGCCGGTACGCCGACCGGGCGCGGTCGATGTCAATCTGATCGGCCGATTCCACCGCGTCCGCAAGAATGGTCGCGACATTACCCGACACTTCCAGAAACCCGCGCGTCACCGCCAGGATATGAAGTTTGTCGTCGGCATCGCGATACTCGAGTTTCCCCGGTTTGAGCGCGGTGATGAGCGGGGCGTGTTGAGACAACACCCCCAGATACCCGTCCGTACCGGGCGCCGAAAGCGACTTCACCTCGGCGTCGTACACCACCCGCTCCGGCGTGACTATGGACAAACGAAACATAATCGTTACTTCTTCGACTTCTCGTAGTTTTCGAGCACTTCATCCAGACCGCCGACCATGAAGAACATCTGTTCGGGGATATGGTCAACCCGGCCGGAGATCAGTTCGTCGAAGCCGCGAATCGTGTCGGCGACCTTGACATACTTGCCCGGTTTGCCGGTGAACGCCTCGGCCACGAACATCGGTTGCGACAGAAACCTCTGAATCTTACGCGCCCGGCCGACGATGATCTTGTCGTCTTCGGACAATTCGTCGATGCCGAGAATGGCAATGATGTCCTGAAGGTCTTTGTACCTCTGGAGCGTCTGTTGCACCTGGCGCGCCACGCGATAATGATCGGGACCGACAATGAGCGGATCGAGAATGCGCGAGGTCGAATCAAGCGGATCGACCGCCGGATACAGTCCGAGTTCCGCAATCTGGCGCGACAGCACGGTGGTGGCGTCGAGGTGCGAGAAGGTGGTCGCGGGGGCCGGATCGGTCAGGTCGTCGGCCGGAACGTAAATCGCCTGCACCGAGGTGATCGAACCGGTCTTGGTGGAGGTAATCCGTTCCTGGAGGGCGCCCATTTCGGTGCCGAGCGTCGGCTGGTATCCCACCGCCGACGGCATACGACCCAACAGCGCGGAGACTTCGGAAC
>JACRAV010000225.1 GCA_016213305.1 Candidatus Zixiibacteriota bacterium
CAGCCCGGATTGATCTGCTCCTGAGTGAATCCCAGCTCAAGCGCCACTTTCTGCGGGAACTTCCCGTTCGGCTGATGGAAGACGGCATAGGCGAAATCCTTGGGCTTCATGTTGGCTTTCTTCAGACACGCCAGCGACGCGCCCTTGGTGTGCTTGAAATACGCTTCCTCGCCCGTAAAACGCGAGCCGTGTTGCGGGTAGAACTGATGTTCCCGCCGCCAAAAGTCCGGAGTGTCGGTCATGAACGAGTGCGTGAACAGACAGTCGGCGATCAGATCGTTCTTCCCCATGATAAACGCCCCTGCCCCGGCCGCGGCGGAGAACTCGAGGGCATCCGAAGGCGCGCCCTGCGAGGTATCGGCGGCAATCGCCAGCGCATACTTCATGAAACCGGACTCGACATGGGACAATGCGACAAACATGGCTTCCGAGCCGGCCTTGCACGCGAACTCAAAATCGGCGCAATGAATATCCGGGGTCGCGCCGATGGCTTCAGCCACGGTCGTACCGGACGGCTTCACCGCGTACGGATGCGATTCCGAGCCGACATATACCGCGCCGATGTCAACCGGATTGACCACCACCGCCCGTCTAAGCGCATTTTTCGTCGCCTCGACCGCCAGCGTGATGGTGTCCATATCCGACGGCGGCACCGATTTCTCGCGAAGCATCAATCCTTTTTTGTAACTGTTGGCGTCCATTCCCCAGACCTTCGCGATCTCTTCGACTTTGATCCGATGCCTGGGCAGATGTGCGCCGTATCCAACGATTCCTGCCATAAATCACCTCAAGTTGTGAAAACATGAATAGGTCATTTGTAAGTCCTTGCAAAACAAGCCCCACAATAACTTTCGCGGACCGGATTGTCAACGGCCGGTCGGCCGATTGACCGCTTGTTCGTCGATTCGGAAATCAGTACTTTTCCGTACGATGAGTCAAAGGTCACATGATAATTCTGAACCTGGCGTTGTCCGGCCGGTGGTCGTTGTCAGCAAGTGTCTGGAATTCGAGGCCTGCCGGTACAACGGGCAGAAGATTTCGTTTGACTGGGTCGATAGACTTCGCGATCAGGTGACCTTCCTTCCGGTGTGCCCCGAAGTCGAAATTGGACTGGGAATCCCGCGCGACCCGATCAAGATCGTGAAGCGCAAGGACGCCCTTCATCTGGTACAGCCCTCGACCGAACGTGATGTTTCCGATGATATGCACGCCTTCGCCGAGCGATTTCTGCAGAGTTTGTCGGAAGTCGACGGTTTCATTCTCAAGAGCCGGTCGCCCTCGTGCGGCATCAAGGACGTGAAGTTATATACCGGCAAGCGGGAGGAGATGGCATCGGGAAAAACAACCGGCATGTTCGCCGCCCATGTGCTCAAGCGGTTCGGCGGGCTGGCGATCGAAGACGAAGGTCGGCTCACCAATTTGCGGCTTCGCGAGCACTGGCTGACGAAATTGTTTGCTCTCGCTCGTTTCCGACATCTCGCAGCAAGGCCCTCGGCCGTTGCGCTCGTTCGTTTTCAGGCAGAAAACAAGCTCCTGCTCATGGCATACCATCAGACACGGATGCGGCAGATGGGGCACCTCGTGGCCAATCACGACCATCTGCCGCTCGCGCAGGTGGTTGCCGACTACCGGGCACTCCTCCAGGAAGCGCTGGCTAAACCGCCACGGGCCACGTCGCACGTCAACGTGTTGATGCATGCGATGGGATATTTCAAGGACAAGATTTCCTCCGCAGAGAAGCGTCACTTCCTGAGGGAATTAGACCGGTTTGTGGCCGGGCGCCTCCCTTTTTCCGCCCTTTCGGGCATTCTCAATTCATGGATCGAGCGATTCGATGAGTCCTACCTCCGCCCGCAGACCTATTTCTCTCCGTATCCCGAAGCCCTGGTAGACTTGAAGGACACGGGTCGGTGATTCACGACGCCCGTATTCATGAACTGAATAGCCGGCTGATACGACCGGGAGATTTCGTCGTTTACTGGATGCAGGCATCCCAGCGCGCTGAATACAATCACGCCCTGGAATATGCGATTGGCGAGGCCAACCGGCTCGACTCGCCCTTGATCGTCTTTTTCGGACTGACCGATAAC
This sequence comes from Candidatus Zixiibacteriota bacterium, assembly GCA_016213305.1. Lineage (GTDB taxonomy): Bacteria > Zixibacteria > MSB-5A5 > GN15 > FEB-12 > JACRAV01. Next base: position 2,091 of record JACRAV010000225.1, read on the forward strand.
TATCCCGGCGCCAATCTCCGGCACTATACGTTCATGATCGAAGGACTCCGCGAAACGGAACGATCTCTCGCCAAGAAAGGGATAAAGCTCTTTATAGCTCCGGGATCGCCGCCCGCCTGTCTGCTGACCTTCGCCAGGAACGCCCGCATGATCATCACGGACCGTGGATACACCCGTGTTCAGCGACAGTGGCGCCTTGAAGTCGCCGAAAGATCGGAGTGCCGCGTTGTCGAGATCGAGTCGGACGTGATCGTGCCGGTGACCACGGCGTATCCGAAAGAAGCTTGGTCTGCCGCCGTTCTCCGTCGCCGGATCGAACCCTTGCTTCAAGAATTTCTCCAACCGGTCAGGCAGGCACGCTTAAGACGCCGATCGCTTGATCTATCTTTTTCGATGCCCGGGACAATCTCGTTGGATTCGGCGTTGGACGGACTCAAAATCGACCGCTCCGTTCCACCGGTCCCGCGGACTCGCGGCGGTTATTCGCAAGCACGTCGGATTCTGAACAGATTCATCGAAAAGAAGCTCAAGCAGTACGCCGCCCGCAAGAACGACCCGACAACCGACACTACGTCCGGACTGTCACCCTACCTGCATTTTGGACAGATATCGCCTCTGGAAATCGCGCTTGAGGTGAAGCGCGCCGCCCCCAGGGGAGCCGGCGAATTCCTCGAAGAACTAATAGTGCGGCGCGAGCTAAGCATGAACTTCGTCTCATACAATACTTCGTACGACTCGTTTGGATCGCTCCCCGCCTGGGCTAAACAGACCCTACACCGCCATGCCGGCGACAAACGCGACTATCTGTATCCGCGCGATAGGTTTGAACAAGCGGCCACCCACGATCGCGCGTGGAACGCCGCACAGACCGAACTCCTCGTCACCGGGCGAATGCATGGATATATGCGCATGTATTGGGGGAAGAAAATTCTGGAGTGGAGCGCGTCGCCAGAAGAGGCCTTCGCTACTGCCGTTTATCTCAACGACAAATACCAGCTCGACGGCCGCGACCCGAATGGGTACGCCGGCGTAGCCTGGTGCTTCGGCAAACACGACCGCCCGTGGGTGGAGCGTCCGGTGTTCGGCATGGTCAGATACATGAACGAGGCGGGGTTGCGACGGAAGTTCGATCTCGAGGCGTATATCCGGGCAGTCGGGTCTCCGACCGAATAGTGCAAATGTTCAACAGTTGCGGCATCACGTGATGTCTTGATACGCTTCCATCTAACTTTCCGAGGGTCGGACGTCGACATTTGAACATATGCGCACCGTGATTTTGTGGGGAATAGTCCTGATGCTCGCGGCCGGCACGGCTACAGCATCGTCACCAGCCGTAACCGAACAAGCCGACAGCAGTAACGCCTTCTATGCCGGCGAGAAATTCAACTATGTAATCAAGGCGCCGGCCCACTTCCGGATGGTCACGTCCGAGGCCCGCGATGACGGGTATTCATTTGCTTTTGTCCCGGACTCAGTAGGTTATAAGAAGGCGAACATCGTGATCGGTGTAAATATCTACAAAGTTCGCGGGCTGTCTTTTGAATCGGTGCTGGCTAACGACACCGCCTCCATGCGCGACCATTACGGGCCTCACTTGGTCCTGCGCCCGATTGATTCGGTTCGCAACGGGAGCAATCAACCGATGACCGCTTTCTATCTCGACGACAAGAGCCGGTTCATTCCAAACGTGATGACCGCGTACTTCTATGGCAATACGGAGATTCTGATATTCGAGCTTTCGATTTCGCCGGATGTTGTTCGGGTGAAGGCGGAAGACACATTCATGAATTGTTTGCGCGGGTTCTCCGCGATGGCACGGGCGCAACTGGGCGCGAAGTGATCGTCTAAGTCCGGCTGGCGCTCTTTACTCGACGGCCGAGCCGGCTTCCCAGCAGAGGAACCAGGATCAGGATGACGGCGCCGAGAAGCATCAAAGCCCAGCCGTAGCGATAGTCCACCGAGTTCACAAAGCCCACGCCCAGTCCTTTGAGCGGCGACCCTTCGAGTGATTGCGAGATGTCGGACAGCACGGCGGCTTTCTGTTCCCCCACTTTCTGGAGGGAGTAGAACAGCAATCCCAG
>JACRAV010000226.1 GCA_016213305.1 Candidatus Zixiibacteriota bacterium
GCTCCACCAGGAAATGCTCGGCTATGTCCGCGTAACGAAATAGCAATGACGAATTGCGCTGATTAACCCCTTGAGATCGGGGGTCGGGTATAACCCGGCCCCCGACCATTTCGGAATGAACGAATGAACAGATGGTCCCGTCTCATCATAACCGTCGCCGCGCTGGCGCTGGCGGCCACCTACTATCTTCCACTGTGGCATATCTCCCTTGATGCACCGCAGTACCCGGAAGGACTGGGGTTTCGGATCTGGATCAACAAGATGACGGGACAAAATCCGGGTGATCTTGACAAAATCAACAATCTGAATCACTATATCGGGATGAAAAAGATCCATCCGGACTCGATCAAGGAACTCAAAGTCATGCCCTGGATCATGCGCGGCGTCATGATGTTCGGCCTGCTGGCGGCGATCACCGGTCGGCGTTCCTGGCTCTTGATCTGGTTGATTCTCTTTGTGCTGGTATCGATTGCCGGTTTCGTGGATTATTACAAATGGGGGTATGACTACGGTCATAATCTGGATCAGGAGCATGCCATCATCAAAGTCCCCGGCATGAGTTACCAGCCGCCGCTCATCGGATATAAGAAACTCCTGAATTTCACCGCGTCGTCATGGCCGGATACCGGCGGCATGGTGGCGATTGCCTCGTTTCTGGCCGGTCTCGGCGTATTCCTTTTCGAACTTCGCCGCAAGCGACCCGCCGGGAAAGTCGCCGGCGCGACCGCAGTGATCGCCCTGTTCCTGCTGGCCAGCTGTGGCGCCAGTGGGCCTATTCCTATCCAGTACGGCCAGGATGCCTGTGACTATTGTTCGATGACCATCGCCGATCAGAATTTTGCCGCCGAACTGGTGAATCACAAAGGCAAAGCGTACAAATTTGATTCGATCGAATGCCTGGCGGCTTATTGCGTCAAATCACCCACCCAGTCCGACCACGCCTCCCTGTATGTCACCGATCGCAACCACCCCGGCCGGCTCGTGGAGCTGGAAAAGACCAGCCTGGTGGGCACCGAACGACTCCGCTCCCCGATGGGAATGGGGCTGGTGGCGGTTGGTTCTGCAGTCGCCGCTGACTCTGTAAAGATCGCTTACGGCGGAGACACTCTTTCCTGGGATCGAGTCAAACAGCGCGTGGCCGAAGACTGGCATGTCGCTCCGGGCGAATAACCTGAGGACCGGCGAGTTATGGCATTCCACCGATCACCATACGGTTCCGGCTCACCAGTCGCATGTATTCTTGGGTCGCTCATTATCTGTTTCGCCATCTGGCCGCAGGCGAGCGGGCAGGCCGCTGTTTTGACGGTCACCCCCGGCGGGACACTTCGGACCATCGGCGACGCGGTGCGCGCGGCGGCCCCGCATGACACGATCGATATCACCGCCGGCGCGTACGTTGAACACCATCTGGTAATCGACAAACCCCTGAACCTCCGGGGAACCGGCTGGCCGCAGATCACCAGCGATGATTCGGGCGATGTCATTTTGATTCGCTCGTCGAATGTCAGCGTGTCCGGCCTTCAGGTGAGCGGCGCGACGGTCAGTTTTCTTCGTGAAAACGCCGCCATCAAGGTCGAACTGAGCCGACATGTCACGGTGAGGGGCAATCGACTTCTAAACAATTTCTTCGGGGTCTATCTGGCCAAGTCTGATAGTTGCGAGGTCACCGGAAACACTATCATCGGCCGATCAACCGACCTGTCGGTCTCCGGCAACGGCATCCACTTGTGGTACTGCAACCATGCCCGAATCGACAGCAATGCGGTCAGCGGCCAGCGCGACGGCATCTACTTCGAATTTGTCACCCACAGTTTGATCACCCGCAACCGGAGCGCCGACAACCTCCGTTACGGCCTGCATTTCATGTTCTCGGACAGCTGTCGGTATGAGGGGAATGAGTTTACACGCGACGGCGCCGGGGTGGCGGTGATGTACACCAATCACATCCAGATGATCGCCAATACTTTTTCCCGGAATTGGGGATCCGCGGCGTATGGACTCTTGTTGAAGGATATCCGGGACAGCGAAGTGAGACAGAACAAGTTTTCGCAGAACTCGGTGGCCTTGCATATGGAAGGGAGTAGCGGTATCGACCTGTACGATAATGTGTTCACCGACAACGGGTGGGCGGTGAAGATTATGGCCAACTGTATCGCTATCCGCTTTTCGCGAAATAGCTTTACGAACAACACCTTTGTCGTGGCGACCAACAGCTTGCAGACCAATTCCACATTCGAAGAGAATTACTGGAGCGGCTACCGCGGATACGATCTGGACCGCGACGGTTTCGGCGACGTCCCCTACCGGCCGGTCTCCCTGTTTTCGCTGGTGGTCGAAGGAAATCCCCCCGCGCTCATTCTCGTCAGAAGCCTGCTCACCGAAGTGCTGAATCTGGCGGAGAAGGTTATTCCCACCCTGACCCCAGCAGCGCTTGTTGATCGCAAACCCCTGCTCAGGCCGCCGTCATGATAGAAATACACAATCTCACCAAGCGGTTTGGAAAATTCACCGCCCTCGACCGGGTGTCGCTTGCGATGTCGGCAGGCCGGTGCACGGCGGTGATCGGGCCGAACGGGTCGGGAAAATCGACCATGATCAAGTGCCTGCTCGGGCTGGCGACGCCGACCGAGGGGCGGATCACCATTGGCGGAACGCCGCTCAACGGCGACTGCTCGTATCGAAAAGATATCGGTTACATGCCCCAGCTGGCCCGCTTTCCACAGGACCTCAAGTCATCCGAAGTGATGGAAATGATCGTCCGGCTTCGCGGCGACGCCATCTCCGCGGAACCGCTGTATGACCTGTCGGCGGAATCGCACAAGCGGGTCCGCACGCTATCTGGCGGAAATCGGCAGAAACTGTCGGCGGTGATTGCCACCATGTTCAAGCCGAATATCTTGATTCTCGATGAACCAACCGCCGGACTGGATCCGATCGCCAGTCATCGGCTGAAGGATTATCTGCAAGCCGAACGCAAGCGCGGCACCACCATCGTTCTCACTTCCCATATCCTTTCGGAGCTTGAGGAATTGGCGGATGACATCATCTTTTTGCTCGAAGGCAAAGTTCGATTTGCGGGAGGGCTTGGTCAATTGCGTGAAATGACTGGCGAGACCCGCCTTTCAGCGGCGATTGCCCGCGTCATGGAGAGCAACGGCAAATGAAACTGACCCTCAAAGTCGGCTGGTACTCTATCCGCGATGTCCTCCGGGGCAAATGGGCGCTGGTCTATCTGCTCTTCTTCTTTGTGACCACCGCCGGGCTGTTTCAGCTTGAAGTCCAACCGGCCAAAGTGACCGACAGCTTGATCAGCATCGTCTTGTTTCTGATCCCGCTCGTCAGTCTGCTGTTCGGCTCGATGTACGTCTATAATTCACGCGAGTTTGTCGAACTTCTTCTCAGCCAGCCGGTGCGTCGTTGGACGGTGTTTCTGGGCATGTACCTCGGGCTGACGCTTTCGCTGGTGATCGGATTTGTCGTCGGAATTCTGGCGCCGTACCTCATCTTCGGAGCGCTGAGCGCCGCGCAGGCCCCTGTGGTGCTTACCCTCGCGCTCGTGGGTTCGGCGCTGACCGCTATTTTTGTCGGCCTGGCTTTCTTCGTGTCCACCTGGATCGATGACAAGAGCCGCGGGCTGGCGCTGGCAATCGGCATCTGGCTGTTTTGTGCGCTGGTCTATGACGGCGTTGTACTTCTGGTCGCCTACGCCTTCGCCGACTATCCGCTCGAAGCCCCAATGCTCAGTTTGATGTTCTCCAATCCGGTCGATCTGGCCCGCCTGATACTTCTGCTGAAAGCCGATATGGCCGCGCTCATGGGGTACACCGGCGCGGTGTTCACCCGGTTCCTGGGATCGGGATTCGGGTTCGTGGTCGCGTCGCTGTCGCTGGTCGTCTGGACCGTCTCGCCGGTGCTGGCCGGCCTCTGGCGGTTTCAGCGCAAGGACTTCTAATTCAAATCGGGCGACATTCCACCCGTGACATCAGAATCGTTTCGTATAAAAGTGGCAGTACGGCTCCTTGCCGGTGCGATCGTAATAATTCTGATGATACTGCTCCGCCTCCCAGAACGTGCCCGCTGGGGCAACCTGCGTGACCACCTTATACCCCTTGGCCTCGAGCAGGCCGATCAACTTTTCGGTAATCTGTTTCTGCTCGGTGTCGGTGTAGAACACAGCTGAGCGGTACTGATCGCCGATATCCGGCCCCTGGCGGTCCACCTGCGTTGGATCGTGAATTTCGAAAAACAAACGAGCCAGTTTTTCAAAAGTCGTTTTGCTCGGATCAAAAACAACTTCGACTGTTTCGGCGTGGCCGGTGGTATCGGTGCAGACCTCTTCATAGGTCGGATGCTCGGTGTGCCCGCCCATATACCCGACCCGCGCCGAAATAACCCCCTCGGTCTGCTTGAGCAGATGTTCGGTCCCCCAGAAACAGCCGCCCGCAAAATACGCTCGCTGGGTGGCGACCGATGATGACGACGGCACGAAGTTCATCGAAATCGAATTGACGCAGTGTCTGGTGTCCTTGGGCGTGAACCCTTCCCCCTCGAACACATGGCCCAGATGCGCCCCGCAGGCGGCACAGGTGATTTCGGTCCGCCGACCGTCGGCGTCAACCGTTCGCTTGACCGCACCGGGGATGGCGTCGTCGAAACTCGGCCAGCCGCAACCGGAATCAAATTTGTCCTTCGACTGATACAAAGCCGCACCACACCGCTTGCAGGTGTAGGTTCCCTCCGCATTGAATTTGTAATACTTCCCCGAGAATGGCGCCTCGGTTCCTTTGTGGACGATCACTCGCTCTTCTTCAGGGGTCAATTTGTGAACTGTCATGCTTTTCTCCGTAGCTGTTTGCGATGAAAGACGCGTGGTCACGGCCAAGCCGGCGCCGACCGCCACGAGCGCCACTATCAAAAGCCAGGGGCGAATATGCGATGTTATCGATCGAACGATCATTGGTGTCCTCATTTCTCTGCGAATGCTCCTGATTCGCCAGCCAGCCCGGCCGTCTGTCACAGATAAGACAAAAAGTCCGGCGTTGTGGTTCCCTATTTTGTCGGACTCGCGTCATTTTCACGCGTTTGCGCTTTCAAGTACAGGTCAGAGAGAGAACCGCGAGACGGCCGGTGGCCGACCCTAAAAACGGCCGTTACTGATCCCTCCAGATTATCTACGATATATCTCTGTGGGACAATACGATACGACAATATCTGCCACTGACAATCGGTTCGGCTGAAACGACGCGGGCTTTCGTGAGAAAGCCCCCCTGACCTTTCAGATCGGAAATTGTTGTCGAAGAGCTAAACCGGGATTATTGCCATAGGTGTGAAGACGGTTCCGTATTCACTCACACGTTGCTGAGGATTTCGGCGGTAATCTTGTTGAGCGGGACGGTGCTCGTTACGCCGCCCATTCTTATGGCCTCTTTCGGCATTCCGAATACCACGCATGAGGCCTCGTCCTGCGCGATGGTGTACGCGCCGCTGTTCTTCATCTCGAGCAGACCGGCGGCGCCGTCACTTCCCATCCCCGTGAGAATGGCTCCCACCGCGTTGGTACCAGCGTAGCGCGCGACCGACCGGAAGAGCACATCGACCGACGGGCGGAATCGGTTGACCCGCGGACCCTGCTTGACCTGGACATAATAGCTGGCTCCCGAACGATTGAGCACAATGTGCTGATTTCCCGGCGCAATCAGCGCCAGCCCGGGACCGACCGAATCGCCATCCTTGGCCTCGCGCACTTCAATGGCACACAGCCCGTTCAGCCGTTCGGCGAAGGCGTGAGTGAAACTCTCCGGCATATGCTGGACAACGACTATGGCCGGGGCATTGGACGGCATCCCGGTCAGCACCTCCTGCAGGGCCTGAGTGCCGCCGGTGGAAGCCCCGATGGCCACCACCTTGTTGGTAGTCTTGGTAAGGGCCAGACGTTTGGGACCCTGCTGAGGAGTGTCGGTTGAGACCACTTTGGATACTTTGACACAGGCGGCGGCCTTAATTTTTTCGATGAGATCGATGGCCATATCGCCGACCGTGTATGATTCCCCCGGCTTGCACATGACATCGACCGCCCCGGCGGCCAGCGCCTCCATCGCCACCCGTCCACCCTGCGGCGTCAGCGACGATACGACAATGGTCGGGACCGGGTGGTGCTTCATCAGGCGCCGAAGAAACGAAATTCCGTCCATGCGGGGCATTTCAACATCGAGGGTGATGACATCCGGTTGTAACTCCAGAATCTTGTCCCGGGCGATATACGGATCCGGGGCGGTGCCGACCACCCGGATGCCCGGATCGCGGGCCAATTCCGATGAAAAGATTTTGCGAACGACCGCGGAATCGTCAACGATGAGTACTTTGACGCTCATGCACTCCCTCAGCTTCCACGAACACCGCGATAACCGGTCGGCCTTCCACCATGTTGCACACATATTGATGGCCGTCCAGAATGGAGAAGAACTCTTCCGCCGTCAATTCCCGCACTACCGGAGCTTCCATGTTGAACACCGCCCGGGGGCCATACACCGCCGTCAGCATCTGGCCGGTCATGATATTGCCGATCTCTTTCGCGGCATCGGCCTGGGTATCTGCGGAATCATCGGCGTCCGGATCCAACCCGAGCATACTGGCCCCAAGTTGGCGACTGAGCGATAGAGGAAGAATCAACAGGACACGGCCCGATGAAGCGCCCCAGTATTTCAGAGTGACTTCGATAAACGGTTCCGCGGCCGGATCAACCTTGCCGGTGTCGCTCACGGGTTCAGAAAAGGCGAAGGTGACCTGCTCGAGCACCCGGCAGAGCACTTCGCTTAATTTAACCTTAACTTCTTGGTCCTTCATCAGTTACTCCCAGTACTTTGGTTACGGCTTCGGCGATTCCTTCGGGTGTGAATGGCTTGCGGATAAAGTCGCGCACTCCTTTCTGTTTGAGATAGTCAATGCGTTCCGCACTCCCGTCGGTTGAGATGACAATGACCGGAGTGGACTTCAACATGCCGTCGGCCGCCATCTTTTCGATCAATTCAAGCCCGGTCATCTCGGGCATGTTCAGATCGGTCATGACCAGATCGACCCAGTGTTCCTTGAGCTTATCAAGGGCGTCGCGGCCGTTTTCTGCCACGTATACCTCGCCCAACTTCAGATCCGACATGCTGAGCGTCTTCATAAGCACCGAACGCATGGTTTTCGAGTCATCGACAATGAGAATGTTGTATGCCATATATCATTCACCTTCCCACGCCCACTGGAGCGGGCATTTCGGTAAAAATACTTTCTATTTCGGCCAGCGAATCGAGAATCTGACTGGTGGCGGTTTCTATGATGACGCCGGTAACGTTCAGGCGCTGGAGCGAATCGGCACACGGTCGATACGACAGGCCGTCGTGTCCGATGCCGATACCCTGCATCACGCAGAGGGAGTCGGCCACATGAATGATATCCACCGCCTGGCGATCGGCGCCCGCCTTATTCGGTTCGTGATGCCAGCGGACCGCCTGCACCAGATCATTGGGGAAGTTCCACCGCTCGGCCACCATCGCGCCTAGTTCGGCGTGGTCGTACCCCACCACTTCGCGCTCGGCTTGCTCGAAGCTGTAATGATCGCGCTCCACCCGCTGGCGAATGGCCGGCAGTTCGTCCGCGA
>JACRAV010000227.1 GCA_016213305.1 Candidatus Zixiibacteriota bacterium
CACCGACGCGCAGACTAAACTGCATGCGCTGGCGACCAAGGGGAAAGAGCAGAAATCGACCAAGCCGACGCTTGCCCACAAGACCGCAGGCAAGCCGGCCGAGGAGATCATTCCTCTTGAAAAAGAGGAAATGGCGACGTTCTAGATTGATATGGTGCCGTATGGTGTCCTCACCTGACGGCCCTGTTGAAGTTGGTCGGGACCCTTGCGGTCCCGACGCTCGGAGGCAGAAGAAATTGTCGGGACTATAGAAGTCCCGGCCGATAACTGAAGAAGATTGCCCTCCTAAGGGACCGGTCCGGCGGTATGCACCCCAAGCAGGGTCGTTCGCACCCGCGCACTCCATACAACCGGACCGGTATTACTTTCACCGCAGGGCGGCGACCACGGCCAAACGTGGAGTTTCTTGTGCACCCCCTGCACAGATTTGCGGGGACTCGTTTGCACCCTTTAATCACCCCTATTCCTAATTTGTTGCCGGTCAATTTACTGGACTAATCAAGTCCACGCCAACAGGACATTTCTTCTCCACATTAACCGTTAATGATGCGCTCATCCCGCCGAATCACTCGCTCATAAGGAGGGGGCATACGTTTGAGGTGCGAGCAGTTGACATATCACCAGGGAAGGCCGAACGAGAGCCGGAATTCCGTCATTGACCACGTCGCGTGAGAGAGATCAAAGGCAGTCGTGAAACCTAATAACCAGACAGCCCAATAATATGCGCGGGCTGACGAAAGGGGTGTTCAATGAGTAGCTTAGCGACCTTCGCCGAGACGAAGGAATCCGCCGCGACCGGCGCGACCCGGGCCGGCAAGTACCTCACTTTCCGGCTGGCCGCCGAGGAGTACGGGCTGAAAATTCTCAAGGTCAGGGAGATCATCGGCCTGATGCCGATCACCAAAATGCCCGAAGCTCCGGCGTGTATCCGGGGCATCATCAATCTCCGCGGCCGGGTCATTCCGGTACTCGAGCGTCGCGCCCGCTTCGGCATGGCGCCGACCCCCGATAACGAGGAAACCTGTATCATCGTCGTCGACCTTTCGTCGAACGGTCGCACGACACTGATGGGCATCCTCGTTGACGCCGTCTCCGAGGTGCTCGATATCAAAGCCGACGAGATTCAGGACTCCCCGGCGCTCGGCGGCGACGTCAGTCTCGATTTCATTCTCGGCATCGGCAAGGTCAAGGGCGGGGTGAAAATCCTGCTGGATATCGACAAAGTGATCACCACCGAAAGCGTCGGGCAACTGCCCGCTGGGCTGTCGGGCGCTGATGCGGAGACCAAGGTCGAGCCGGACCGGGAATTGTCCATGAACTGAATCGTTTTAACACATAACGACATTTCGCCAATTTAGGAGGGCAAAATGTTCAAGAATATACCGGGCCGTCATGCCTCCCGGCGTGACGGCATTTCTTTTGAAGAAAGTCTTGTAGTCTTCGTAGTCACCCCGCGTTTTCGCGGGTGACATTCTGCTGATATTCGGGATCGTGGTCAAGAGTTCCGTCAGGCTTGCTGAGGGTCGAGTGAAACGAGACCCGAAGTGTGACCTGACGGCTTCTTCGTTAACGAGAAACCCCACCCGTGGGGCTTGTTGAAAAACCCCCACAGTCTGTCGTTGCGAGGAGCGGCGTCTTCGTCGCGACGAAGCAATCTCGCTTTGTGATTTATACGTAGGCTGAAAACGAGATTGCTTCGCTTCGCTCGCAACGACAGAGTAACAGGTTTCTCAACAAGCCCCGTTGGGTGGGGTACATTTGTGCTGGATGTCGGTTGACTCTACCCCTGCGTCTTATCCAGCGCGCGAATCTTGAGCCAGAGCGCCACCGCCAGTAGCGTGATCAAGCCCGATGCAATCCCCAGCCCCCAGCGGCGGAAATAGTACTCGTCGATCAGCCCCGCCGCGTCGGTCCGCACTTTTCTGGATTTCTCAATCCCCTCTTTGGCCTGGGGCAGGAGAGAATCAACGGTAAAATTGTGAACCAGCGACCGCATATGAATCAGCGTCTGGTCGATCTCTTTGACGGCGAACTCTTCGTCGGTGATCATCATGCCGCGCTCGCCGGCCTCATTCACGACCTGTCTGGCGGAATCCGCCACCGCGGTCAATGAGGTGAACGCCGCGCTGATGCTGTCGATCTGGGCCGGGGCCTTGGTGCCATCGTCGGCACTGTGACAATTGCCGCACAACTGGCCTTCTTTGAGGCCGATCTGGGCATGGCTCGGTCTCTCTATGCCATGGTTGCTGTGGCAGGTCTCGCACATCGGAAGCCCCTGCTCTTCGAATGCTTTCTTATGCGGCGACGCGCTGTACAACCCGGCTTCAATGGCATGACAGGTACCGCAGACCGCCGACAACGACTTCGTCCCGGGCGGGGCCGCGCCGTGGTTGCCGTGACAATCATTACAGACCGGCGCGCTCAGGTCTTTCTTCACATATACCGCGTTGCCGTGCACCGAGGTGCGGTAGAGCTTTTCCTGATCGGTCGGGATGCCGTACTCGGCCATATAAGCCGAATCGCTGTGGCACGAGCCGCAGGTCGCTGGAATGTTTGCCGGATTGGTCGTCGAGTGCGGCATGGCCGCGTCGCCGATCCTGTGGGCGGTATGGCATGACACGCACGTCGCCACTTTTTGATCGCCCTTGGAATAGAGCCGCTGACCGTGTACCGAGGTCTCGTATTTTTCCAGCTGGTCGATCGGCAGTTTCGGATTGTGCTCATGCATGTAGGCGGCGCTGGAATGGCAACGGGCGCAAAACGACGGAATGTCCGACCGCTTCGGCACACCCTGCCACCCCTTGGAGTCCCGCACTTTGTCCATGTCGTCAAGCGTGGGATCCCCGCCGTGGCAATCCTGGCACCCCAGACCTTTTTGCGAGTGGACGTCGAGCGTAAAATCATGCGCCGGGC
>JACRAV010000234.1 GCA_016213305.1 Candidatus Zixiibacteriota bacterium
AACACCATTGATTGCGGCGGCGTCGGTGCGGGGATTGTCTCGCAAATGGGTAACGCCGACAGCATCTTCGCGTTCAATAATATCATCTACAATCCCATGCGGGACGCGGAGTATCATCTGGGCGTCGGTTTCAAAAACGAGGGGATGACTGTCTCCCACGTCTATGAAGATTACAACATGTTCTACGGTCGTGCCGATCACCTGTACTATGCTTGGGGATGGGGGACTGCCTACACGAAAGCTCAATGGACCGCGTTGAATATCCCGACGTTCTATTCCGGGTACGCCGTCAATGACGTGGAGGCCAATCCGCTCTTCGTCAATTACGCCGCCCACAACTACGCCTTGCAAGCGGGGTCTCCTGCGCTTACCGGCGGTCGCGGCGGCGTGTGGCCCACCTATAGGGGTGCCAAGGCGCCGTTCGATATGACCGTCACCCTCTCCGCCAACCCGACCTCATTGCCCGTCGGCGGGGGAAGCACGACTCTGACCTGGACCTCAACCAACGCCGACTCGGTCGTCGTGCGGGATCAAAACAACACGAGAATCGTGGGTAGCGGCCCGACCAACAGTTCTGCCGGCGTCAGTCTGACTTCCTCGACCACCTATACCGCGACCGCCTATAAATCGCCCAACACGACGACCGCGCAAGCGACTGTCACCGTGGCGATATCCTCCAGCACCGACATCGTCGCGCCGTCGGCCGTTACCAGTCTCATCATCACCCGCGACTCAACCCTCGATCCGACCCATCGCAACATCACCCTCCGCTGGACCGCCCCGGGTGACGATGCCGATACCGGCCCCGCCACGACGTATGATCTGAGATTCGACACTCTTCTTCTCACCAATGACACGCGTTTCAACGCCGCGACACAGGTGACCGGCGAACCGTCGCCTCAGCCGGCCGGCGGTGTCGATTCGATAACGATCACCAACCTGAACCCGTCGCAAGTGTACTTCTTCGCGCTGAAGACTGCGGACGAGGTCCCCAACTGGTCGCCTATGTCAAACGTGGCCGGTTCGCAGAACCGCGCACTGGGGCGGGTGGCAACCGTGAGCGGCTCCTATCCGGGATATGCGGTGACGCCGCTCACTAACGGCCTGCTGGCGCCTCGCGGCGGCACAACTACTACCTGGTCATCGGACCAGAACACCCAGCCGCACTGGGTGGAGGTTGATTTTGGCGCTGTGCGTCCAATCAACTGCGTGCAGGCCTGTTGGGCCTGGAACAGCGGCCAGTCCGCCTGGATGGTGTCTCAGCAGTACACCATACAACGCTGGGACGGCAGTGCGTTTGTCGATGTTGCCACGGTGACTAATCCGCCGACCAGCGACAGCGTTGCGGTGACCGTCTTTCCGAAAGTGAGTACTCAGAGGGCAAGAATCTATCAGCCCGCCAGCATGGGTCCAGCCGTCTATCCGACCATCATGTGGCTGACCGAGCTGAAAATGGAATACGACACCATCCCGCCGCCCAAAATCAACGACCTGACTGCCCTTCCGTAGGGTGAGTTGATGTCCACCGGGGAGCTCGATTCATTATTGGTGATGGCACAAAGCGGTTGACAATGCCTATGATCTGCCGTATGAATTGAAATCCGAAATACGTCCTGGCTATGACAAAACAAAAGAGCGATTTCCGGATTGATCTCGACAAGTATTACCACCTCGTCCCCGGGTCTGCCAAACCGCCTCTGGGCTGGAGAATCCGGTTCTGGATATTCAACTTCGGACTGCACTGCGTCGCCTGCTACCGATTCGGGAAATACGCCGACCGCCTGTACGCCAAAAGCAAAGTCCTTGGCTTCATTCCCAGATGTCTGCACGTTGTGCTGAGTTATTTTGTTCACATGGTTCACCATGTGAATATCGACGCGGCGACGATCGGTCCGGGTTTTAATCTCGGCCATGTCGGGACGATTTATGTTGGCCCGACCGTGATCGGCCGCAATTTCAGTTTAGGCCATAATGTCACCATCGGCATCGGCCATTCCGAGGCCGGCGAAGGAATCCCGACCATCGGCGACGATGTCTGGGTGGGGATTGGAGCGGTCATTTCCGGCCCGATCACCATCGGCAACCGGGTGACGATCGCCAACGGGTGTATCCTGTCCCGGAGTGTTCCCGACGGTTGTCTGGTGGCGGGGAACCCCGGCCGCGTGGTCCTCGCCGACTACGACAACAGTAAATTGCTCGGCTGGAAATTCCATGACGACGCAACCGCTTGATCGACGGCGACAGATCGGCGCCTTGCCGCGGGAGGCCGGACCCGCATGCTGAACGTCAAGTGCCTCACCAAAGTTGATGAACTAACGGCCATCTCCGGTCAGTGGGACCAACTCCTCGCGCAATCCCTCAATAACAGCTATTCCCTTTCCTGGGCCTGGCTCTCCCGCTGGCTCAGCGTGTATCTCCCCTATGGCCGCCTGCTCTGTCTCGCGGTTTTCGACGACGATAAACTGGTCGGGCTGGCCCCGCTTTGGGTACATCGACAGAGACAACTCGGTCTGGGTCACCTGAAAATTCTGCGCTTTATCGGCTCCGAAGAAGTCTGCCCCGATCATCTGGACCTGATCGTTTCCCGCAAGAACTCGGACGCCATCTGCACTGCGATCTGGGAACACCTCCATGGCCCTCTTCGCCGCGAATGGGATATCTGGGAGTACAACTATGTTCCCTCGGATTCACAAGTGCTACACTCACTCAACAAGCTGTCTGAGCGGGACGATCGGTGTCTCGCAATGACCATCAGCGGATATACGGTCTGCCCATATTCGAATCTCTCGGAGACGTGGGAAGCACACCTCGTCTCCCTCAGTTCCAATTCCAGAGGAAGCTTGAAGGCCTCTGCCGGCCTGCTGACCGAAGCGGGCAAACTGGAACTTAGCGTCTGTACCACCGCTGAGAGCATTTCCTCGTTCATGGGCACCCTCATCGACCTGCACCGCAAGTCATGGCAGGAGCGCGGCCGGAGCGGCAGTTTTTCAACCGAAAAGTTCAGGCAATTCCACCGCGAACTGGCGGAAGATCTGCTCGCTAGTGGTAACCTGCTGTTGTGCAATCTCGAACTTGACGGAACGCCGGTCGGGAGTTTTTACGGCTTTGAGCACAATAAAGTTATGCACGGCTACCTCCTGGGAACGGACCGTTCCGCCGTGCCCAGGGCAAGTATCGGACGGGTCCTGCTGGCGCGGTGCCTGGAAGTGGCGATCTCGCGCGGATGCCGCGAATTCGATTGGCTTAGGGGCTATGAAGACTACAAGTACCACTGGACCGACCGGGAGCGACGCGAACTGTTGGTCACTTTTCACAATCGAACTTTTGGCGCGCTGGTCCATATCCTCGAGCAGTTTGTCGTACGCTACAGCAAACAGGTCGGCAAGGTCGTGCTCGGAAGCAAAACCCAAACAGTCAAGCGGTGGCTAGGCAGGGGAATATGAACTGGATCATAAACGACCGGGTAAACAATCAGCACCGCGATTTCGTCAAGAAACTCCTCTACTACGGCGGGTACTATTCTCTCTATGAAAAGCTCCACCGGCCGTCCGAGAATCGTCTGTTGATTCTCATGTACCACAGCGTCGTCCCCGACCGCGACCAGCGCTCGCAATGGTACCGATGGAACACGCCCAGTCAGACTCAGTTTGAGGCGGCGTTGATCACTCTGAAAAAATACTATCGGGTCATGTCGGTCGAAGACGCTGTGCAGGAAATCAAGAGCGCCGGGTCGCTCCGGGAACCCAGCGCCGCCATCACCCTTGACGACGGGTATCTGTCATCTTACGACATTGTTTTCCCCCTGCTGAAGAAACACGGCCTCACGGCCACCATCTATCTCCCGACCGATTGGATCGACGGCCGCATGAACCCCTGGTGGATGGAACTTACCGCCATACTCGACCAGGGCCGGATCACCCCGGACACGATCGCACTATTGGAAAAGATCATGGGACTGTCTGTCGGTCTGACGGTCGACATTTTCAATCAACCGGCGGAGGCCCGAAAAAGGATCATGACCAGGATTGAGGGAGTCCTGATGCGCAAGGACGACTCAACCCGCAATCGGCTATTGCAGGAGCTTCGCGGCGCGTTAGTTGAGGGTCAGTTCTCTGACGCGCGCCTTGAGGCGCCGATGACCTGGGCGCACATCAATGAAATGGCCTCCCACGGAATTCGCTTCGGCGCCCACACCTGTTTGCATCCCAACCTGTCATATGTCGATCTGGAAACTGCGGAACGCGAAATCGTCGAGTCAAAGCGGATCATCGAAAGCCATCTCGGAACAGAGGTTTCCGGATTCGCCTACCCTTACGGCTACGATGTCGCCGGCTATCAACGATTCCGGCCGATCCTTGAAAAGCACGGGTTCCTCTATGCTTGCACCACCGGCTGTAGCTACGTCGATTCAGCGTCCGACCGATATCTGCTCGGACGGATAGGAGTCCCGCTATCGACCTCGAACGCCATCATCGCAAGAACGCTCACCTTGGAATACTGTGCCCGACCATGATACCGGTCCTTGCAAGCAAGTTTACAGTTGACCGCTCAGGGCCTTCATACTATGCTGAACGAGGCCGATAAAGACCTTGTACGAATGAATAGCAGGAAATCTATGTACCGAATGATGAATGGTTCAACAAGGTTGTGTCGCTTTCTTGGCACGGTGTTCTTACTCTTGGTGGCTATGGCTACTCTGGCCTCCGAAGTCACCGCCGATGCCATCTGGCTCTCCTGGACAGTTCCCGCCGACCGCGGCGGTGATCCCATCAGCGCCTACGACATCCGATATGACACGGTGCCGATAACCGAGGGGACCTGGGGGAATGCTACCCAAGTCACGGCCGAACCGTCGCCCCAGACTCCCGGCTCAACTCAACTCTATGAAGTATCAGGGCTTACGACTGGCGTTCAGTGCTATTTTGCCATGAAAACGGCCGACGCGGCCGGTAATTGGTCCGAGCTTTCAAACGTGGCCTCTTACGTGATCGGACAGCCGTTGCCTTCTGATGCCGTTCGCCCCTCTCAAAATCCTTTTCGCCTTTCACAAACCTCGGAAATATCATTTTCCGGCGCGCCCGGCGATCTGACCATCGCCACCCTTTCGGGTGAAGTTGTCCGGCGCTGGGAAAATAACTCTTCCGCCGAGATCATCTGGGATGGCCGGAACCAATCCGGACAGGCCGTCGCCACCGGTATCTACCTCTGGTACGCCAACAACGGCGCCGCCAGAGGAAAAGTCGTCCTCGTCAGGTAGCAGGCAGACCCACCGTCGGCTTATCGATCCCGTTCCTCATTCCAGCCAGATTCGGTCCAGGTAGAGGGTCACCGGTTGTTGCGGCTTATGCGCAAACAGGATTATCCGCCTGATCGCCGACATATCGGTTTCGCGCCCAACCGGTCCCTTCCGCACCTGCTCCAGCCCGATCCGCAGATGATTCGGACCCGGCACGACCGCGATCCGACCCGTCCAGCGATCGGTGTCTTCATAATTGTGGTGAATATCATCAATCCGCAACCCAAGACGGA
>JACRAV010000229.1 GCA_016213305.1 Candidatus Zixiibacteriota bacterium
AACACGACCGTGTCCATCTTGTGGCACCAGCTTCACCACTGGGTGTAGAACTTGACCAGTACCGGCTCGCCGGCTTTCGCGGCCGCCGCCTTTCCCTCACTGAAGGTGTTGTAGAACGGCGCACCGTGATCGGTGACCAGCTCGGCTGAGACGGAAGCCGCGGACGCCACGAACGCCGCAAGCACCAGTGCATTTCTTGTCTTCATGACTGCTCCTTATTGAGAAAACACATTGTAATTATCGCGCCTCGAATTGATCGAAATCATCGCCCAGGACCGCTTCGAGCACCAGCGAGGCCTCTTCGAGAAATTCCCTGGGCACCATAATGACGTTGGCTTCTTTCGGTGAGTTTAACAGCTGTGAGGTGTACTGGGCATCGACGCCATACGCCTTGAATGTTGAGGACATGACAATCGACGGGATATTCCGGGACTCCAGTGCCCCGCGCGCCAGCGACGAGCTGAGATCGTTGACCACACTGCAAATGGCCACCCAGCTATGGTCGGGGGAGGTCGCGGCGGTTCTGGTCGGCAGTTCCGGCACCAGCGGCATATTGCAGTCCGGGCAGAGCGAGATTCCGTCGCGATATTCAAAGCGGCAATTGGCGCAAAACGGCATGTATCTATACTTCCTTTTTCAGCCAGCGATCGCCCAGGGCGCTCGTCAGGGCTTCGTTGGCCTCGTCAACCAGCGACTGAGGCACGGATAGTTCAAACGGCGCGGCGCCGCTTTTGTAGAACGACGGCAGGGGCAGACCGACGGTGCCGAAAAAGCCGGACCGGGAGTGCACCACGGCCGGAATCTCGCACGAAGCGAGGACTTCGCGGGCAAAATCGGCGGTCATCTGGTCGGACACCGATCCGACCACCACCCATTCGGATGATTCGGTCTCGGCCTGCAATTCGCGGCCGCAAATCTGGCATTCGGCAGTTCCGTCCATCCAGGTCGCCTTACATACGGGACAATACGCCACGGGTGTTCAATTCCTTGAGTCCGTCCACAAGACGGGCTATGTCAGATGCGGTTCGCTTTTCGGTAGCCGCCATAATGAGGCAGTCATCGAGTCCGCGATACCATCGACCGGCATCAATTCCGGCCAAAATCCCACGCTTGAGCATGCCGTCGATAATCTCGGAGGCCGGGCGCGGAGTGCGGACGGCGAATTCCCGACCATATGCTCCTTTGAAATACGGTTCGTACCCTTCAATCGCGCTCACCGCCTGATAGACACTCTGAGCGCGCTCGAACGACAACAGCGCCACCCGCTTCAAGCCGGTGCGGCCGAGCAGACTCAAATAGACGGTGGCCGCGGCCGCGCAAAGGGCCTGATTGGTGCAGATATTGGAGGTCGCCTTCTCGCGCCTGATATGTTGTTCGCGGGTCTGCAGAGTCAGAACAAAGCCGGTTTTTCCGTCGAGGTCTTTGGTGCGCGCCGCCAGCCGCCCCGGCACATTGCGAACCAACGCTTTAGTCGTGGCGAAAAAGCCAAGGCCGGGACCGCCGAACGACATCGGAATGCCGAGCGGCTGGCCCTCGCCCACGGCGATATCGGCGCCGTATTCGGCCGGAGTTTTGAGCAGGGCCTGGGCGATCGGATCGATCGACATCACCACCAGTCCGCCGATTTTGTGGGTCATTGCCACCACCCGATCGATGTCTTCGAGCAGTCCGAAGAAGTTCGGCTGTTGCACGATGACACAGGCGGTCTTTTCATCAACCAGGTCTTCGAGGCGGTTTAAGTCCAGCAGACCGTCTTTCATCGGCGCGGTGACGATTTCAATCTCGCGCGGCGACAGATAGGTGCGGATCACTTCTCGGTACAAGGGATTGAGCGATTCTCCGACAATGATCTTGCTTCGATTGGTGGCGTTGATCGACAGGATGGTCGATTCCGCGCATGCCGAGCCGCCGTCGTACAGCGACGCATTCGCCACGTCCATGCCGGTCAGCCGGCAGAGGTGGGTTTGATATTCGTAGATGACCTGCAGTGTCCCCTGCGCGACCTCGGCCTGATACGGGGTATAGGCGGTCATGAACTCCGGGCGGGTGATCACGGCATTGACCACCGCCGGGATGAAATGATCGTAGTTGCCGCCGCCGGCGAAACAAACGGCGTCGGACTGATTGCGCTCGGAGATCGCCTTGATCTCGGCCAGAAGTTCAAACTCCGACAGTTGCGGAATGTTGAGCGGCCGGTTGAGCCGAAGGTCTTTGGGAATTTCCCTGAGAAGTTCCTCGAAATCGCGGACGCCGATTTTCGCAAGCATTTCTTTGCGATCGTTCGGCGTATTGGACACGTATGACATGCGCTGTTCTTTCCTCTGCTGTGCGTATCCGTCATCCGGCCTCAGGCCGTGACGATCTTCTTGTACCCGTCGGCTCCCAGCAACTGGGCCAGTTCGCCGCTCGAGGTGACTTTCACTTTGATGATCCAGCCGCCGCCGTACGGATCGCGGTTGATCACCATCGGATCATCGTCCAATCCCTTGTTGATATCCACGACCTTGCCGCTCACCGGCGAGAACAGATCGGACACCGCTTTCACGGCTTCGATTGTCCCGAACCGGCCCAGTTGTTTGACCTCGGCGCCGATATCGGGAAGTTCGACGAAGACGATATCGCCGAGTTCTCCCTGGGCATAGTCGGTGATGCCGATGGTGGCGACATCCCCCTCGACCCGCACCCATTCGTGTTCTTTGGTGTATTTGAGATCAGACGGTATGTTCATGCAGTTCCTCCCGGTGTATCGGTCGCGTCACCCGCGGCTACTTCGGCAGTCGCCGCGATTTCTTCGCCGTCCGAAGGAGTTTCTCCGGGGCGTTTGAGGGTGACGGAGTGTTTTTCCGCTTCTTCTTTCCTCCTGGAAAAAAAATGTTCCAGGAAGGAGGTATCATACTTCCCGGCGATGAAGTCGGGGTGTTCAAAAATCTGCTGGTGAATGGCAATGGTGGTCGGCACTCCCTGTACAATGAACTCGTCGAGCGTACAGCGCATTTTTTTGATGGCCTCCGGCCGCGTCCGGGCACGGACGATCAGCTTGGCGATCATGGAATCATAGTAGGGCGGGATGTAATAGCCGGCGTACACCGCCTTGTCCACCCGCACGCCGGGGCCGCCCGGAATATGAAGCGCGTCGATCTTGCCGGGAGTGGGACGGAAATCCGCCTCGCTGTCCTCGGCGTTGATGCGCGCCTCGATAGCGTGCCATTTGGGAACCAGTTCCTCCTGCTTATAGATGATCTTCTCGCCCATCGCGACGCGGATCTGATCCTTGACCAGATCGACCTCGTATGCTTCCTCGGTAATCGGATGCTCCACCTGGATGCGGGTGTTCATTTCCATGAAATAGAAGTTGAGCTGGTGATCGACCAGACATTCGATCGTGCCGACCCCTCGGTATTCCACCATTTTACAGGCGTTGATGGCGGCCTCGCCCATGCGGCGGCGAAGATCGTCGGTCATCAGCGGCGACGGCGTTTCCTCGATCAATTTCTGGTGACGGCGTTGAATGGAGCAGTCGCGTTCGCCGAAGTGGTAGTAGTTACCGTGGGTATCGCCCAACACCTGAATTTCGATATGGTGCGGCTCGAGAATCAGTTTTTCCAGATACAGGGCGGGATTGGAGAAGGCGTTGGCGGCTTCGGTCGAAGCGACATGAAAGCCGCGTTCGAGTTCGGCGTCGTCGCGGCAAATCCGC
>JACRAV010000016.1 GCA_016213305.1 Candidatus Zixiibacteriota bacterium
AATTTGTAGGTGCAGTTCGGCCAGGCGTAGATCGCCTCGGAAAGGTCCTTACCGACCTTGTTCTTGTCGATGTCGATAGCGGCTGAGAATTCGATGTCGCGAATGTGATACCCGCCGAGGTTGACGTGCATGATGCCCGGAATCTGATCGTCTTCCTTGGCCTTCTTGTAAAACTCGACACCCTGCACCAGCGACGAGGCGCAGTTGCCAACCCCAATGATAGCTACTCTGACTTTACCCATATGTATTTCCTCCGTGGATAGACGTTTCTTACGGGGCTGGAATCTATATAGTACCACCGGGCGGGTCAAATTGTAGTTGCGGAATTTCGCGGGTGATATATCATTAGTATATGTATTATGACCGTCTGGTCACTCCCCGGCGGTCAGGTGGGACGCCTGACCGCACAGCAAAGATGTCACCCGCGAAGACGCGGGGTGGCCTGTGTGAAGGAGAGATGCCCAGACCGCAACGACCTCTATTGTGCAAGGCGGACGTCCTCGTCCGCCGACTGTTGACAGCAAAGATGTCACCCGCGAAGACGCGGGCGAATACATGGAAGGGTGATTGACCGGCATGATTGACGAGAACCTTATAGCAGGTCTGACCAAGCGGCGGGTGGTCACCGACACCTTTCGGCGGCTGGATCAAGACAAAAAGAGGCTGGTATATGATACCGCCATCCGACTGTTCGGTGAATACGGGTACGACGGCCTGCCGGTCGATCGGTTCTGTGCGGAGGCGGGGATATCGAAAGGATCGTTCTTTCACTATTTTCCGTCGAAGACCCACCTGCTTGAGTTCACACTTTTAATGTTCGATGCCGGATTGGAGACGTGGGTGGGCGAGGTCGTTCGTCAGGAGAAGGCGGTCATGGTCAAAGACCGGATTCGGTATGCGTACAATTCATTTGTAGCGAGCGCCCGACTGAACGACGATGAGCGGAAGTTTTACCAGTTTGCGACGCACGCGATCATCCACGCTGGGGTGGCGGTGGCGGGGGTGGACATGGCGCGGCATATCCGGGGGCACCTGAATCAGATTGTCGCGCGCGCGGTTGAGACCGGCGAGATTCGCGGCGATTTATCGGTGGAGGTGCAGTCGTACCTGCTGAATGCGTTTATGCAGGGTTTGCTGGATCGGGCCTACCTCGGCAAAGCGCCGGGCACGGCCGAGACGGTGGATGGGTTTATCACGTTTTTGTTTGATGGGATGAAGGGGTGATAGAAGATGTCGGGTAGGCCGAAATCCGCAAGCGGATTTCGCCAACCCGACCTACGAAGATGAGGCGAGATTGCTTCGGCGCAAGGCGCCTCGCAATGACAGATTACTGATAGCTATCAATCAAATTCGTATTTCGGATTGGCCGGGGTTTGCTCGAAGCCAACACGGCCTATCACGATATCGCCGCGAACATAACTCTCCCCCTTCATCGGACACCCGGCTAATCTGCGCAGGGCCGCCAGTTGTCCGGTGTGCGTGAGAGCGTCGGCGATCGGTCCCTGAAAGATTTTGGTCAACTCGAATTTGATCGGTTCATTGGCGAGGGCATTGTCGAAGCGGGTCAGGGCGGCGAAAAACCGGGCGACTTCCTTGTCCCACGATTGCGGTGTGGCGGCGTTCCATTTGGGTTCGCCGTGCACCATCGTGAGCGCCCAGTCGAACAGGTCGCCCATGTGGGCCACGATTTGAACCGGAGTATTGGAGGTCGGCCCCGGTTTGAAATCGGCGAACGAGGCCGGCGCGTTGCGCATGGTCTTGCCGGCGCGATAGGCCAGGGTGGCGACGGTGTGGCGGAGGAGTTCGAGATCGGTCATGGATTGTGTCCTTTCGAAAGGGTGTCAGGTGGGGGCACCTGACACCACGAATCAGCGGCGATCGGCTCATTCTTCCGGCGGTTGCATCCCCATGCTTTCCCATTCGTCTCTGGACGGTCCATAGACGCCGGGGACTTTGAGTCCGGCCTGGCGCATCAGGACAGTCATCTGGCCGCGATGGTGAATTTCGTGGCGCACCAGAATCGACATCGCCAGTCCCACCGGCCAGTCGTAGCCGTAGAAGTTCTTCACTTCCGCCAGGGTGGCGTCTTTCCAGTTCTTCTTCACGAAACTGACCAGCTCGGCGCTCACGTTCTCGTAGGCGGAGACAATCTTCGCGGCCGAAGAGGGCGCGGGAATGTCTTTCGCCAGCGACGCAAAGGTGATCCCGGCCTGGGTACCCATTTCGGGATAGGTGGTCGCCAGATGCCACGCGATCTTGCCGAGGGTGCGATGGTCGTGCGCGACCGGTTGCGCCAGAGATTTGTCGGTGAGCGCCTTCAGCACTTTGAGCGTCTCACCGGACTCCTGCTCGTATTCCTTGAGGAAGCTCTCCATGTTTGTGTACATCGGTGTTCTCCTTAGACGGGTCGGACGTCGAGCGCAATAACGCGCCGTGGTCAACCAATTATCTGATCTATCTTATCCAGCGCGCCGCTGTCGAGCGCTATACCCGACGCGGCGACATTTTCTTCGAGTTGCTCGACCGAGGTCGCTCCGGTGATGGCGCACGATATCTGCGGCAGGCGCAAGACCCAGGCGAGGGCCAGCTGGCTGACGCTAATGCCAAGCTCTTTCGCCAGGTCGGTCAGTTTGCGGGCGACAGCGATATTTTCAGGCGTCAGGTCGCGTTCCATCCATTTCGAGGTCGCACCCCGGCTGTCTTTGGGAGCGCCGGAATTGTATTTGCCGGTCAGAAGTCCCTGGGCGAGCGGCGACCAGACAGTCAGTCCCATGCCGTGGCGTTCGCATGTCGGAATGATCGCGTCTTCGATATGCCGGTCGAGCATGTGGTATTTCGGTTGTTCAACGGAAGGCGGGTACCCATGCCAGCGGACCGCCGAGGTGACGGCATCGTCGATCTGATCCGGCTCCCACACCGAGGTCCCCCAGTACAGGATGTCGCCGGCACGGACCAGGTCTTCCATAGCGCGCACGGTTTCCTCGATCGGCGTTTCGGGATCGAAACGGTGGCAGAAATAGATATCGAGATAATCGATGCCGATTCGTGACAGCGACTTGCGGATCGATTCCATGATATGCTTGCGGCTCAAGCCCCGGTCATTCGGATTGTCGCTCATCGGCCAGAAGAGTTTGCTGGAGATGACCAGATCGGTGCGTTTCATCTCGGCGATCGCCTGACCGACCACTTTTTCGGCTGAGCCCCGGGCGTAGATATCGGAAATGTCGATAAAGTTCACACCCAGTTCGACGGCGCGATGGATGATTTTGTCGGCGCGCTTTTGATCGACCGTGCCGCCGTAGGTCAGCCATGCCCCCAGCGAAATTTCGGAGATTTTCAGGCCGGTCCTGCCCACGCGGCGGTAATTCATGGAGTTATATCCTCTCTGATCATATCTGCAGACGAAAGGTAACGGGTGCGAAGCCGGGCGTCAACCGGGCCAAACGGAAATGTGATATCGGCCAAAGAGCCGCGCCCGCCTCGGTCGCCGATGGTCCTATTTTTCCAGTTCCGCAATCCGGTCGTTGAGGGATTTCAGGATGTCCGGCGCCGATTTATCGTATCCGGCGGTGATGAATTCTTCGCGGGCGCGCTTAAGTTGCGCCAGGCCGGATTCCTTTTTACCCAGAGCGATATCGACCTCGCCCAGATCCTGCAACGACTGGGCAATGGCGGAATGATTTTCGATCCGTTCCGCCCAGGCGAGCACCGGCCGGAGCCACTTCCCGGCCTCGGCGACATTGCCGATCAACCGGTAGGTCATGCCGACATGGTAGTCGGCGAAAAGTTTGGCGGTTTCGTCGGAGAAACGCCAATGATAGTCGCGGGCCTTCAGGTAGCATTCCAGCGCCGAGTCGTACTGTTTGTTGTCGAAATACGCTCCGCCGAGGTTGTTCCAGAGCGGTCCCAGCAGTTGTTCTTCGCCGCCGTTTTCGGCCGCTTCGATCCCCTTGTGACTCCAGGCCACCTGGTCGTCGAGTTTTTCGGAGACAATCGCCATCATGTTGGCGGCGTCAACCATCCGGCCCCAGAGGGAGTGTTCCTCGCAGAAGCTGTACATTTCGGTGAACGTCTCGCGGGCGGCCTCGAGCGAGTCGGCTTTCCAGGCAAACCGACCCTTGACGCTCAGGTAGCGGGTCCACCCCATCGGGTCGGTGACATTGGCTCTCTGCTCGGCGCGGGTGAGGTATTCGCGCCCTTCGTCGGTTTTGCCGGCGATGAGCAGACATCGGGCAATCTGCGCCAGCGCCTCGGTTTCGACCGAGTAGTTGAACTCTTCGCGGGCGGTGTCAACCACGCGGTGGTAAGCGTCGAGCGCGGCGGGGTATTGCCGTTTCTTGAAAAGTGTGTCGGCGTCTTTGAGGAGCGAATCGGCGGATATATCCTGGGGCGACATGGTCCCTCCCTTCTTGCGAACATCAATGGCCGCCGCCCAGAGCGGCAGAAGACACAGGGCGAGTATGAACAGTTTGCGGTGCATGGGTCGTGGGGGAATATACGGAGTTTTCAGTGTAATCGGAAGGGGGGATGAGTGGAAGCCGCCCCCCTCCCTTTCCCGTTGACCCCGCCCAAGCTTCTGTCTATATTCGACTTCCACCGGCGACGATGACGGATCCTACCCGCCGACGCCGGGGTATAAGACGGAGACAACAAAACAATAAGGATATTCACCCATGCGGGCACTTATCACCGGCATCACCGGACAAGACGGCTCCTATCTCGCGGAACTTCTCCTCGAACAAGGGTACGAAGTCATCGGGATGGTGCGACGATCATCAACCGAATCGTTCGAGCGGATCAACCATATCAAGGACCGGGTCATCTTGGTGCAGGCCGACCTTCTGGACCAGCTTTCGATCATCAACATGATCGAAGAACACCGTCCGAACGAGGTCTATAATCTGGCGGCGCAGTCGTTCGTGCCGACCAGCTGGGTCCAGCCGTCGCTGACGGCCGAGTTCGACGCGCTGGGGGTCACCAAGATGCTGGAAGCCATCCGGCTGGTGGACAAAAAGATCAAGTTCTATCAGGCGTCGTCATCGGAGATGTTCGGCAAGGTGCGCGAGGTTCCGCAGACGGAGAACACGCCGTTTTATCCGCGCTCGCCGTATGGCGTGGCCAAGGTGTACGGGCATTTTATCACGGTCAATTATCGGGAATCGTACGGCATTCCGGCCAGTTCGGGGATTTTGTTCAACCACGAGTCGCCACGGCGAGGGCTTGAGTTCGTGACGCGGAAGATCACCGACGGCGCGGTGCGGATCAAGCTGGGAATGACCGACAAGCTGGCGCTCGGCAATCTGGACGCCAAGCGCGACTGGGGATTCGCCGGCGATTATGTGCGGGCGATGTGGCTGATGCTCCAGCAGACGACGGCCGAGGATTTTGTCATCGCCACCGGCGAGATGCACTCGGTGGCCGATTTCTGCCAGCTCACGTTCGAGTATCTCTCGATGGATCACCGCGACTATGTGGTGAAGGACCCGCGGTATGTTCGGCCGGCCGAAGTTGACCTTCTTCTGGGCGACTCGACGAAGGCGCGCAAAGTGCTCGGCTGGGAGCCGAAGGTGTCGTTCAAGCAGTTGGCCCACATGATGGTCGATGCCGACATGGCGCGACTGGCGCCGCGCAAATAATCATGAAAAGTCCACTCGCGTATGTGACCGGGATCGCCGGCTTTGCCGGATCGTATCTGGCCGAGGAGCTTCTGGCCCACGGCTGGCGGGTCGCCGGATCAGTGTATGACACCGAAGCGCTTGACAATCTTTCCGGTATCGAATCCAAATTGCAATTGGAGCGGCTTGACATCCTCAACCCCGACCGGATCAGGGAACACCTTCAGGCGATCAATCCTGACTACATTTTTCACCTCGCCGCGCTGGCTTCGGTCGGCCGATCGTTTGAGATGGAACGGGCGACCTATCGGGTGAATTTTGAGGGGACGGTCAATCTCTTGCAAGGGGCGCGATCGTGCGCGGGGCTGAAAAAATTGGTGATGGTGTCTTCGGCGGATGCGTACGGGGTGTTCCGTCCGGCCGCTAAACTGCTGACCGAAACTCAGCCGCTCAACCCGATCTCGCCGTATGGGATCGCCAAAGCGGCGGCGGAGCAGACGGCGCTCTACTATTTCCGCCAGTTCGGCCTTCCGGTGTGCATTGCGCGGGCGTTCAATCACTCCGGCCCGAGACAGCGCGATGATTTCGTCATCCCGTCGTTTGCAAAACAGATCGCACAGATCGAGAAGGGGAAGCAGGAACCGGTTATTCATGTCGGCGACCTGACGGCGCGGCGGGATTTGTCCGATGTCCGGGATATTGTTCGCGGGTATCGACTGGTGGCCGAAAAAGGGAAACCGGGGCAGGTCTATCAGCTTTGCTCGGGGCGATCAGTGGCTATCAAGCAGGTATTGCAGACGCTGTTGAATCAATCCTCGGCCAAAATCAAAGTGGCGACCGATCCAACGAGATTTCGCAAATCCGATATCCCGGTCTTGCGGGGAAGCAGTCGCAAGGCGGGTAGAGAACTGGGCTGGACTCTCCGATATACATTAAAGACCACCCTGTCAGACACACTGAACTGGTGGCGACAAACAGAGGCATGAGATGACACGCAGGAGTATAACGCGATCATGAAAACCAAATCCGCAAAGACGGGAACCGCCGATGAGCTGATGTTCAGGATTTTGAACCGCCGGGCGGAGATCGGCATTATCGGTCTGGGGTATGTCGGCTTACCGCTGGCCATGGCGATGGCCGAAGCCGGGTTCTCCACCACCGGGTACGACATTTCCAAAGAGAAGCTGAAGACGCTCAACGCGGGCAAATCGGATATCGATGACATTCCCCACAAGCAGGTGAAAGCCGCGGTCGATGCCGGAAAATTCCGCGCCACCGACGATCCGAAGTCGCTCGGCCAGATGGACGTGATTTCCATCTGTGTGCCGACGCCGCTCTCCAAGACCAAGGACCCGGATGTCAGCTATATCCTGGCCGCGGTCGATTGGGTGAAGAAGTATCTCAAGAGGGGCACGCTGGTCGTTCTCGAATCGACCACCTACCCGGGCACCACGCAGGAGTTGATTCTGCCGCTGTTGGAAGAGCGCGGGATGAAAGTGGGGAAAGACTTTTTCCTCGCGTTTTCGCCCGAACGGGTTGATCCGGGGAATGCCAAGTTTCATACGGTGAATACACCCCGGGTGGTTGGCGGGATCACACCGGCCTGCACCAAAGTG
Source organism: Candidatus Zixiibacteriota bacterium (assembly GCA_016213305.1). Classification (GTDB taxonomy): domain Bacteria; phylum Zixibacteria; class MSB-5A5; order GN15; family FEB-12; genus JACRAV01. The sequence goes on from JACRAV010000016.1 coordinate 7,232, forward strand.
GCCAAGATGTTTTACGAGCAGACAATTTCGTCGGTTTGCCCGGTCTCGTCCACGCAGGCCGCCGAAATGGTGAAGCTTCTGGAAAACACTTTCCGCTCGGTGAATATCGGACTGGTCAACGAGGTGGCCCTGATGTGCGAGCGGCTGGGGATCGATGTCTGGGAGATTATCGACGCCGCCTCCACCAAACCGTTTGGATTCATGCCGTTCTATCCCGGTCCTGGCTTGGGCGGGCACTGCATCCCGATCGATCCGCACTATCTGTCCTGGAAGCTCAAATCCTTGAACTATTACGCCCGGTTCATCGAACTGGCGGGCGAGATCAACAGCAAGATGCCCGAATACGTGGTGGAACGCATCATTGGGTTGCTGAACCGGCGGACATCGCAGGCGCTGAACAAGACGAACATCGTGGTGCTCGGCGTGGCGTATAAACGCGATATCAAAGATCTTCGCGAATCGCCGGCGCTCGACGTGATCAAACTTCTCGAAGACAAGGGCGCCAGGATCGTCTATAACGACCCGTATGTTCCGACGTTCAAGTGGAAGGGCGGGGTGGTCAGGTCGGTGAAGCTGTCGCCGACGATGTTAAAGAAGGCGGATCTGGTGGTCATTCTGACCGACCATACCGATTACAATTATCAATGGGTGGCCGATCATGCCCGGCTGATTTTCGACACCCGCAACGCCACCAAAAAAGTGACCAAGAATCGCCAAAAAATCGAAGTCTTGTAATTCGCTTTCAGGTACTGAGTTACGCGATTGTAGCCGACCGAAAGGTCGGCTATTTCTTTGCCGTCCAGCAGGTTAAGCATCCGGTCACAAATGCCGATAGTGCTACTGATGGCGATCGAACAAAACCAGACAGCCGGCGTCCAGTCCGGCGCCGAGCGACTTGCCGAGATCAGGATTTTGCTCAAAGACCTGCTCAAGGTGATCAAAGTCGTGACCATGTATCCGGCCGAAAATTCACTCCCGCAGAGTATGCGGAGGAGTTTCGGCGATCGGCTGACTCAGCATATCGAAGAGTATGGCGACGTGCGGATAACCGTGAACCGCGATACGCTTGTCTGCGACGGCGAGACGGTGTACATCGACAAATCGAAGGAAGAGGCACTGGCCGGGTTGTTCTTCGACACCGGGATCACCAGTTTCACGTTCAGGAGCGGGTACGATCCCGACAGCGCCGCCCGGCTATTGAACGCGATAAAGACCTATCTGAACGCGCCCAAGGGTTCGGTTGATCTGGCCAATCTGTTGTGGGAGTCAGGGACAAGCCGGTTTCTGTTCACGACGCTGGAAGATGTTTCGCTTCCGGAATATCAGAAAGACTTCAACGCCCGGGAGCTGGGGCTGGAGGACGCCGAGAATCAGGCGTCAAAAGAGCAGTCGGGATCGGACGCGGAGCCGTATGAGTCGATATTTGACAACTCGGGAGATGACGGGAAAGATCCGGCCAAGGATGCACCGCGGTGGAATGATATACCGTTGACGGTCGGAACCGGCATCAATCCCGAACCCGCGCGCGCCCAGGCCGCGGCCACGGCCATGGGCATGACCGATCTGCCGGCGGCCGTCGAGGTTCGGACCGATACAACCCTTCTGTTAAGCGACGAGCACCGGTTGTCGGAAGAGGAAGAACAGGATATTGCCCGGATGATCGCCGCGGACGCGGACTTTGATCTTCGGGAATCAACCCTCGAGCTGTGCAATGAGATGCTTCACCAGGAGACGGAGCTGGCCGACTTCGCCGAGACGGTAACCATATGTTCAAAAGTGGCCACCGAATTTCTCCGCGAGGGAAAACTGATCCATGCCGGTCGGATGCTGGCGTATATGAAGAACATTGAGGACACGGTGCGCGCCGACCGGGCGACCTGGGCGGAAAAGCTGGCCGAGGTCCGACGGACCTTCGGCAGTCGCGACCGAATGGAAGTGCTGGGCGAGGTCCTGAATCTGCATGACGAAATCGGCGCCGATGATCTTCATCGATATCTGAAGCTCTTCGACTGGGAATCGCTGGGCCCCATGACCGATCTGCTGGGAGAACTGACGTCGGACCGGCATCGTGATGCGGTGTGCGATCACCTTGCGGTGGTGGGGCGTTCGTACCTGCCGATGATCGCGCGCGGAATGTCGGACAAGCGTCCCCAGGCGGTGCGAGGAGCGATCATTGTGCTGTCCCGCATCGGCGGCCCGCAGGCGCTGGAGTACATGAAGAAAGCGCTCGCCAATTCGGACCCGTCGGTGCGCCTGGCGCTCATCAAGCAACTGCGTACCTGTTCCGGACCCGAAATTGCGACAATCCTCAGACAGGCGGTGGCTGATCCGGTGGCGGAAGTTCGCACCGTGGCGGTCACCTCGCTCGCCTCGATGCGCGGCGAAGGGGTATATGAGGCGGTGGCGGCGATCATCACCGGCCGCGACTTCGATCGCCTGGAACCGGAGCAGAGCCGGAAGTTGATGATCGCCTATTCGGAACTGGGGGGCGGTCGGGTGGTGCCGTTTCTCGTCGCCCACGTATGCCGGTTCAACCCGACGGGTAATTCGATCCTTGGCCGACTGCGCGCCCTGGCGTTCGAAGCGCTCAGTCACAATACGAGCGACGAAGCGGAACGGGCGCTTTTGGAACTCACCCGTTCGTGGCGGCCGGGAATCAAACATCCGGCCCGCACGGCCCTGAAACGGCGCCGCGAAATTGTGTATGGAGGCGGTCATGGCTGAACAACAGGCGGCGTCGCCGATCACGCGTTCGCTGGCGGGGCAATCCGAGGAGCGTTTGCTGACGCTCTTTTTCGGATTGTACAAGACCGCCCGCATTATCGAGGAACACAACACCATGTTTCTCCGTCAATGCGAAATGTTCTTTGATCTGCTCAAGCAGATCGGGCGGAATCAGCCGACAGTGATGATCAAGATCGTCGCCGAACGATATTTCGTGAACCAGCAGATGGTACGCTATGACGACGAGCTGGCGGGCGCCCTGACGGTGCAGACCGAATGGGCGAAGCTGGGGATCGGCGGCGTGCAGTTCGACGCCGACATTGCCCAGTCCGACATCAGGAGATTCTTCCCGGCGGTGTCGCAAGTTCGTCCCGGGGCCGACAATTTGAACACCCTGAAGGCGAAACTTGAGAACATCGGGCTGACCGGAATCACCCTTCTCTCCGCCAAGGACGTGGAAACCGAATTGCCTGAAGCGGCCGAAGATGTGCGCCGGCATTTCCGAACCATGGCCCGAGCCACCTTCTTCACGGCCGTCTCGGTCATGCAGGAGGTCGTGGTCAGCACCACCCAACAGCGCGAGATCAATATCGCCCGCACCAAACGGGTGGTGCATTCGCTGATCGACCATCTGGCCCGCGACGAATCATCCCTGCTCGAATTGACCGCTATCAAGGATTTCGATGATTACACCTATGCCCATTCCACCGACGTGTGCGTCTATGCCCTGACGCTGGGCGGCCGCCTGGGACTGGACCGGCCGCGCCTGTCGCAACTTGGCTTTGCGGCGTTGTTCCACGATATCGGCAAGGCGAAACTCCCCCGGGATCTGATCCGCAAACCGGACGCCTTCGACGAAGACGACTGGGTGCAGATGCAGAGACATCCGCTTCTCGGAGCCAAGACGATTCTGCGCAATATGAAACTCGACATGCACACGGCCCGGGCCGCCCGGGCGGCTTTCGAACATCATATTAATATGGACTTTACGGGGTATCCGACCCTGCGGCACGAGCGGCGCCAGCCGGCTCTGTTCTCCCGGATTGTGTCGATTGCCGACACGTTCGACGCCCTGACGTCGGGACGCGTGTATATGAAGAAGAGCATTCCGCCCGACGTCGTTATCAAGAAAATGCGTTTCCAGATGCAGGTGAAGTTCGACCCGTTCTTGCTGAAACTCTTCAATGATGTCATCGGTATTTATCCGGCCGGCTCGCTGGTTCTGTTGACGACCGACGAAATCGCGCTGGTGCTGACCAACAACGAACAGGATCGCGCCCGACCCTATGTCAAAATCGTGGGCGATCGCTCCGGTCTTTTGCAGACGCCGATCTGGACTGATTTATCGCTACCCGAAAACGAATCCCGCAAGATTGTGCGGCTGATCGATCCGGTCCGCTACGGGCTGGATGCCAAGCAGTTCATTTTGTCCGACTGATCCCGGCTCCGACCGAGAATTGTCCGAGGGATTCTCTCTTACCCAAACAATTTGTTACGCGCGGCGTGGATGAAGTCCGTCATGGCGGGCGCGAACCCGGCACGGCGAAGTTCCGCGGCAATCTGTCCCCGGTGATAAGCACCGTGGGTGACGACGTGCGTGAGCACTTCCCCGATCTCGTTGCTGAATTTCTCGCCCTGTACGCTGACGTAGAAGATGCGGACCGCCATATCGTCCACGGTAAGCGAATGAAGATACGCCTGCCAGAGGGCGTGGGTTTGTTCGATGGCGGCGGCGCACTGCGTCAGCGACCAGTCGGGCCAGACCGGAGTGGTGGACGCTTGATTGCGCAGACGGTCGAGCCACAACTGCTCGGCGGCGATGATATGTCCCATGATCTGCAGAGCGCGGGGCGGCGGAGTCTGGGCGCGTTCCAGCGAGGCGAGCGCCTCGCGGTCGGCCCAGCTGGTGTAGGCAAAGCGTTGGAGAAAATAGTTGACCATGTGCTACCTTCCGGGGACAATCAGGTCCCCATCTCCCATGACGCAAGGTACTTCTTTTGTTCGGGGGTCAATGTGTCAACCGACGAACCCATCGATTTCAGCTTGAGCGCGGCAATGGCCTCGTCGATCTTCGCCGGAACCACATACACGCTCGGCTTGAGCTGTCGGTGGTTTTTCACCATGTACTCAGCGGCCAACGCCTGATTGGCAAACGACATATCCATCACCATCGCCGGGTGACCCTCGGCGGCGGAGAGG
>JACRAV010000230.1 GCA_016213305.1 Candidatus Zixiibacteriota bacterium
GCAATCCCAGCGATCCAAGTCCCGTAAGATAGAGCCAGTTAAACTTGCGGAACGCCGCGATCACGAGCGACACCCCGGCCAGCGCCAGAAGAACTATCGCGCCGGTGGTTGATAGTTGCCAGTAGGTTCGGTCGTGCAGAAGGCGAACGCCGAGGAAAGGAACAAAGGCGCCGATGACAAGGAGGGCCGATCCGGCAAAGGTAAATATCCTGCGAAGCCACATATATGATGATGCGAAGTGTTAGGTCACGGCACGCTAAAGCGTGCCTAAGACCTGACGCAATTTTACAAAGAGATTTCGAAAAAAGGATGTCGGGTTATTTGGTCGTCCGCCGTGACGGACTCCCTCGGAACCCGACCTACATCTTGTTACACCTTCCCCGCCACCGCCTGCGCCATCTCAAGAGTAGAATTCTTCCCGCCCATGTCGTAGGTGCGGACTTTCCCCTCTTTGATGACCGAGGCAATCGCCCCCTCAAGCGAGCTTGCTTTCTCTTTCTCCCCCAGCCAGTCGAACATCAGCTTGACCGTCAACAGCATCGCCATCGGATTGACCTTGTACTGTCCGGCATATTTGGGAGCGGAGCCATGAGTCGGCTCGAACACGGCGTACTTGTCGCCGATATTCCCCGACGCCGCAAAGCCCAGGCCGCCGACCAGTTGCGCGCAGAGATCGGAAATGATATCGCCGAACATATTCGAGGTCACGATCACCGAGTAATCCAGCGGATTCTTGAGCAACCACATGCACATGGCGTCGATATTGGCCTCGTAAAGAGTAATTCCGGGATACTCTTTGGCCACCTGTCGCGCCGTGCGGACAAAAAGTCCAGAGGTCTCGCGGAGCACATTCGGCTTTTCGACCACCGTGACCGACTTGCGCCCCTCGCGCTTGGCCAGCTCGAAAGCGTCCTTGACGATATTGCGGCTTCCGGTGACGGTGTTGATCCGGCAGGTGATCGCCATCTGATCGGCGGGGGTGCTGTCGAACCGCCCCATATTCTTGTTGTGCTTTTTCAGAGTGGCGCGGACTTCATCGGGCACCGGGAAATACTCGACTCCGGCATACAGGCCTTCGGTGTTCTCCCGAAATACCACGATATCGATTCCTTCCTTGTAGTTGAGCGGATTTCCCGCATACGCCTTGCACGGACGGAGATTGGTGCGGAGATTGAACTCCTGCCGCATGCGAACGATCGGCGAACGGTACGTGTGTCCTTTCCCCTGCAGAGCCGGGATCAACTCTTTCTCGGCCTCTTCCTTCGGCAGAGAGGTGATGGCGCCGAACAGGGCGCAATCGGTGTTTTTGAGAAGTTCGACGGTACGCGCCGGAAACGGCTCCGCCTCTTTGCGCCAGCATTCCCAGCCGATATCGCCGTGAATGTATTCGGCGTCGAGTTTCATGCGGTCCAAAACGATTTTCGCCGCTTCCATGACGTCGTTACCGACGCCGTCGCCCGGCAACCAGGCGATCTTATACTTGGCCATGAATTGATTCCTCCCGGAATTACATCGTAAAGGTAAGATTGAACAGGTGAGAAGTTCCCAGAGTGTTGGAGTAAGGAACAAAGGCATAATCGAACGTCATATTGCGGTACACGAAACTTGCCCCGGCGGTGAAGTTTTTCGAATCGTACCCGGTCATGTACCCGGCGCGGAGCGAGAACTTTTCATGCAGGCGGGCCTCGGCACCAAGATGGACATGCGCTTTGTCATCAAGTATTACCAGATCGGCCGCGCCGCGATAGTCGCGGTACACTTTTGACACGCCGAGCCGCCAGGTCAGCGGGAGCGAAATGTCGCGCGAGCCGATCGCGCCCGCGCTCTGGAGACGGAATGAGCCGCCGATGTTTTGAACGGCGCCGCCGATGGTGACATCACCTCCGAATACAGCCAGCGCGCCCAGATCGACATTGAACGCCGATCCGCGCCAGGCATCGATTTTTTCGAGGTACCAGCCGAACGACGCACCCACCGTCACACGATCTCGAATCTGCACGCTCACGCCGGATTTGAAAGAGACATCATTGGCCTGAAAGAGGGCGTCGGGTTGCGCCGACGGAATCTGCCGGCTCTGGATATCGCCGATCGAGGCAAACCGTATCCCGCCATGCCAGGCGACTCGCGGGGCCATGCGGGCGGCAAAGTAGCCGGATTCGATGCGGGCATTGTCCCAGAATTCGTTGTGCCCGAACGAGACGACAAACCCCGCCGGATTGATCCCCCCGGCCGGATTGTAGGCGGAGGAATTGGGATCGCCCACGATAGAAACAA
>JACRAV010000236.1 GCA_016213305.1 Candidatus Zixiibacteriota bacterium
CGGAGACCTTGTCCGTCAGCACTGGGTAGCCAAGAGTCAGTGGGGATGGAATCCGAGCCTGATGATTACCCACCTTCAAGGATATCACCTGCTGGGCGGTTCGCTCTATCTGTTTGATTCCGATCACTGGGGTGAAGTTGTCTGGGCACAGCATCTTTCCGGCAATCTCGATCCGCGCCATCGCTACTATCAATACTTTGGAGATAAAACGGTGGCATCAGCGTATATTCAGGAGCAATACCGTCTATCCGATCGCGCTATCATCCAGGCCTCGGCCCAGCTTCGATATCAGCGATACAGCTTCGATCAGGCGAGGATGGGAGCGTTCAAGGGTTATGACTACACTGCCGACTGGCTCTTTTTCTCGCCTCGATTGGGCATGACCTATATCTTGTCTCCGGACGTCTCGGTCTTTGCAAGCGCGGCGGTGTCATCCCGCACCCCGACCGACGCCGCCATCTATGACGCCAACGATCCCTCGGCCTTTCCCTCTCTCGAAATCAGGGATATCTCGGTCGCATCCTCCGGCGACACTACTTATACATTCGGCGATCCGACCGCCCATGCCGAAAAGGTGCTTGATCTGGAACTGGGGGCGCAGATGAAGAGGAGAAACTGCGTCTTCGGCGCCAATCTTTTCTGGATGGAGTTCTACGACGAGATCCTTCCTGACGGAGGGGTCGACGCCAACACCGGTCTGCGCAAGAGCATCAATGCCGACCGCTCCGTACATGCCGGCATAGAACTGACGGCGTCGGCAAAGGTGCCTCGTTCCATTCAGCTCTCCGCTAATACCGCCTTCAACTACAACCGCCTGAAAGATTTCATAGTCAATCTCGACGGATATGACGTCTCATTCGCCGACAAAACGATTCCGGGATTCGCACACTATCTTGCGAATATCGTTGTCGACGCTACCCCCGGCCAGTGGCGCTTTACCTACCGCCTTAAAATGATTGGAAAGCAGTACCTCGATTACGCCAACACCGAATCGCTCGCCATAGAGCCGGCGATGGTGTCGTCCATTTCGGCCAGTCGCACCTTTCGCAATTTTGCCGGAGCGGGGGATATGACCTTCAGCGGGCGGTTCGACAATCTCTTTCAGAAACTGTTTGAGTCGAGCGGATATGGAGGCAACTACGCCTACGATGACGGCGGCAGTACCATCGTAGGCGGCTGGGCGGAATATTATCCCGCCGCCGAGCGGTCGTTCTTCACACAGGTTACTCTTGAGTTCTTTTGATGAGAGTCCCAGTAGGGCCAGTGTGTCTCCAGGTCCGCAATCTTCGCTTTCTGGCTGGACGAAGGATGTCTGCCGCGCACATAGGATTGGATTGATGCATGAGCACGCTTGATTTTGGCATCGTTATCGCCTATCTGGCGGCGCTGACACTTGTTGGATTTATGAAGCGACATAGCGGTGAAGTCCGTGCCGGTGATTTCATCGTGGGCGGGAGGGTGACAAGCCTTCCCGCCTTTGTCGCGACTCTTGTTGCCACCTGGTACGGAGGGATACTCGGCGTTGGAGAATTCAGCTATCAGTATGGACTCTCAAATTGGTTCGTCTTCGGTTTGCCCTACTATATCGCCGCGTTTCTCTTCGCATTTCTTCTTGCGAAAAAGGCCCGTGAATCGGAACTGATTTCGATTCCCGATCGGCTGACCCAGGCCTATGGCGAAAAAGCCGCCCTAGTCGGTTCATTCATGGTCTTTATCGTAGCGGTTCCGGCATCGTATGTCCTGATGATTGGGGTGTTGTTTCAGATTCTTTTTGGCTGGTCGCTTGTAGTCGGTGTGCTGGTTGGAAGTCTCTTCTCGGTAATCTATCTCTACAGCGGCGGCTTCCGTTCGGTGGTGCGCACCGACATTCTTCATTTCAGTCTGATGTTCGCAGGATTCATCACCCTCTTTGCAGTACTCTACTTCAGCTATGGCGGCTGGGATTTTATCGCATCCCATGTTCCGGCGCAGAGTCTTACCTGGCATGGCGGCAATTCCTTCTGGTACATTGCCATCTGGTATATCATCGCCCTTCAAACGCTGATTGATCCGGGGTTTTTCCAAAGATGTTACGCCGCCAAAACTCCCGCCGTGGCGAAGTGGGGAATTATCGTCTCTGTCGCCTGTTGGGTACTCTTTGATTTTCTCACGACGTCGTGCGGCATCTATGCCCGCGCAATTCTTCCCAACCTGGCTGATCCCTCGACATCCTATCCCGCCCTCGCCGCCAAAGTATTGCCGGTCGGTCTGATCGGACTCTTTGCGGTGGCCCTTCTTGCAACGGTGATTTCCACCCTCGAGTCCTATGCTTTTCTTGCCGGAGCGACGGTCGGTAATGATATCATGCCGAGGCTGACGACGGTAAAACCGGGTCAGGTCACCTTCTACACCAGAATCGGTATCACGCTTTCTCTTTTCATTTCAATCGCCCTGGCTTTGTTCTTTCAATCGGTAGTGAATATCTGGCATGCTCTCGGAAGCATCGCCACGCCGACTCTGTTGGTTCCGGTACTGACTACTTTTGTCGGCCGGCGACGGATGCCGGAAAGATGGGCAATTGTCTCGATGACAGGTTCTGGCGTTGTGTCGCTGGTCTGGTACCTCTCGAAGTATTTCAGCGCCGACGGGGATTACTGGCTCGGTCTCGAACCGATCCTGCCGGGGATTCTGCTGTCGGTGATACTGTATGCTGTATCGGGCAGGCGGAATGTGTGAACAATCCTCACTCAATTACGCTTGTCACTGCATGAAAAACATTTGGACTTTTGAACGTATGTGTAAAGGAGCAAACAATGCCAAAAGTTGACAACCTGCTGTATCTGCTGAAAACCACCCATGGAGCCACTATGAAAACGCTCGATGGAATCAGCGAAGCGGATTCGCTGGTGACCATTCCCGGCAATCCGAATCATATCCGCTGGATTACAGGGCACTTGGCCGCATCGGCGGTTCATCAGGCGCGGGCGCTCGGCGTCACCGCCGCCATTCCGAGCGAATGGAGCGCACCATTTGGGCGGGGAGTCGAGCCGGTAGCAGACAATTCACTCTATCCGTCAATGGAAGCGCTCAGATTGAAGCTCGGCGAACTTCATGAGGTCATTCAGAGCGGGACTGAGGGAAAGTCTGACGCAGAACTTGATGTTGAAATTGAGGTAATTCCGGGCTGGAAAGCTACAGTTATGAACTTTGCCAATTTTTTCTGCATCCATGAATTTTATCACGCCGGGCAGGTGGCAATGATTCGCCATACACTCGGAAAGACCAGACTCTTCGGATGAACATTACTTGAGAAGGACCATCTTGCGGGTGACCTGCCCGAAATCGGTGGCCACGCGATAGAAATAGATGCCTGAGGCGACGGTCGTTCCGCCGGTATTTCTGCCGTCCCATTCGGTTCCCCATGAACCGGCGGGGATGATCTCATCGACAAGCGTCACCACTTGTTCGCCAAGAACATTGAAGACGTCGACCTTAACATGCGAGCGCCGCGGCGTTTCAAATTCAATTCGAGTTGTCGCATTGAAGGGGTTGGGATAGTTTTGTGAGAGGGTAAAACCGTCGGGAAGGCTCCGCGAAGGGCGTTCGTAAACAGGCGTCGCCATATCTCCTCTGACTTTCAGGAGATAAAGATCGGAGCCGCCGATCGAAAAGCTGTAGCTGTATCCGATGGCTATGAAATGTTTGTTCTGGTCTCGCACGATGCTTCGGCAGTAGTCCGACTTCTCGCCGCCATAGACCTGCGACCATTGCACCGCGCCGGTGGGGTCGGTCTTGATGAGGTAGACGTCGATTTGACGAGTGCTGGATCCCTCCTGCGTCGCCGCAATGATATAGCCGCCGTCGTCGGTGGCGCTGATACAATACCCCCGGTCATCTTTCGTCCCGCCGTATGTCTGCGTCCATTCTACCGCTCCGGCTGAATTTGTCTTAACGAGAAAGACGTCCGAATACCCTGCGGTCGCCGAGGCCGTGGCGCCGGTGAATATGAATCCGCCGTCAAGGGCCTGATCGACACAGGAGCCGAAATCCGATTTCGGCCCGCCATAGGTGGTTGCCCAGAGGGAATCGCCGGTAGCAGATGTATGCACGGCATAGATACTCGAATAGCCTTCACCGAATGAACCGGTCGAACCTACTGCAATGAGAGACTTATCCGCCGCTTCATGAACCGACATCCCCGATTCTCCTCCGGCGCCGCCATAGGTTTTCGCCCACAGGCTGTCGCCCGCGGCACTTATTTTCAGCAAATAGAGGTCACTGTATCCGGCTCCCGATGAACTCGAGGTGCCGCAAATGATATAGCCGCCATCCTGAGTGCGTTTGATAGAGCGTCCTTCATCGGCGCCGGCGCCTCCGTACGACTTTCGCCACAATTCGTGGCCGGTGGAATCAGTGCAAACGACAAAGACATTGGTCAACCCGTTTTTCAGGGTTGAACCCGCCATAACAAAACCGTCGCTTGTGCTGATGGCGATATCATAGCCGTAATCTCCCAGCGAATCGCCGAAAGTTTTTGACCAGAGAACTTCTCCGGTTGAATCGAGACGGATGAGATAGAGATCATAGTCTCCGTTCCCGAACGAATAGGTCGACCCAGCCACAACATACCCATTGGCCAGCGTAGCCA
>JACRAV010000237.1 GCA_016213305.1 Candidatus Zixiibacteriota bacterium
CCATCGGGGCCGAAGTTTCGATCACGTCGGAGGCGCTGGCCGATTCGCTCACCGGCAAAGTGGCGGCGGTCGCGACTTCCGCCGACCCGGCCACCCGGACCTTTCAGGTCGAAGCCCTGGCCGACAATTCGGCCGGCATTTTCAGGCCGGGGATGTTTGTGCGGGTGGCGGCGGTCAAATCCCGGCTCAGAGGCGTGATAGCCGTGCCCACCGACGCCATGGTAATTCTCGACGGCAAGCCGAATGTCTTTGTCGTGCAGGGGGGAGTGGCGCACAAGCGGGGCGTGACGGTCGGCGCTGATCTGGATGGCCACGTGGTAATAACGTCGGGTCTGGCGCCCGGGGATTCGCTGGTGACGCTCGGTCAGAGCTACCTTGATGACGGATTCGCCGTCAGCGTCGTCCAGACCGGTGAGGCGACGAAATGAAGCTCTCCGAAGTTGCCATAAACCGGCCGGTCTTTACGACCATGATGATGCTGGCCCTGTTGGTGATGGGGCTGTTCTCATGGTCCGAGCTGTCGGTCGAGATGTTTCCGAAGGTAGATTTCCCGTTCGTGACGGTGACCACGATCTATCCCGGCGGCTCGGCGGAAACGATTGAAACGGACGTCTCGAAGAAGATCGAGGACGCCGCCAACCAAATCTCCGGTGTGCGCAATGTGTACTCGCAGTCGCGCGAAGGGTATTCACTGGTCTTCTGCGAATTCAATCTGGAGAAGGACGGTTTTGAGGCCTCCAACGAGGTGCGCGAGAAGGTGGCCCAGATACGGGCGAATCTTCCCGACGACATAGAAGAGCCGGTGGTCAGTCAGTACGACCCGGAGTCGGAGCCGATCATGTCGGTGGCTATTTCCGGCCGTCGCTCGCTTCGGGACATCACCGAGTTCACCAAGAACAAAATCAAGAAGCGGCTCGAGACGATCAGCGGCGTGGGATCGGTCAACCTGGTGGGCGGATCCGAGCGCGAAATTCAGGTGCGGCTCAATCCCTATAAGATGGAAGCCCTCGGCATAACACCGCAGGATGTGCAGTTCGCGCTGGCGGCCGCCAATGTCGAGATACCCGGCGGTCGGATCAGCGAATCCTCGCGCGAATACCTTGTCCGACTCAAGGGACGGCTCGAGCGCGTCACGCAGTTCAACCAGGTGATCGTGAAGAACAAGGAAGGGGTGCCGATCCTCCTGCACGATATCGCGGTAATTGCCGACACCACGGCCGAGGCCCGTTCCCTCTCCCGGTACAACGGTGAAACGGCCGTCTCACTCACTATCAGCAAACAGTCGGGCGCCAACACGGTCGAAATGGCCGACCAGGCCCGCTCCTTGCTCGCCGAGCTTCAGCGCGAAATCCCGCCGGATATCAAGATCAAGATCGTCGATGACAATTCGACCTTCATCAAGGACTCGATCCACGAGATCATGTTCAATATCCGTTTCGGCATGTTTCTGGCAATCGTGGTGCTATTTTTGTTTCTGCTGGACATTCGCCCGACCCTGATCTCCGGCTTTTCCATTCCGATCTCCCTGATCGCCACCTTCACGCTTATGAAGATTCTCGGCTTCACGATCAACTTTATGACCCTGCTCGGTTTGTCGCTGGCGGTCGGTATTTTGATCGACGACGCCATTGTCGTTATCGAGAATATCTATCGCCATATCGCGCTGGGCGAACCGCCCATGAAAGCCGCATACAAGGCCACGCAGGAGATCGGGCTGGCGGTGATGGCCACCACCTTCTCGATCGTGGTCGTGTTTGTGCCGGTAGCCTTCATGCAGGGGATCATCGGCCGGTTCTTTTACCAGTTCGGCATGTCGGTCGCCTTTGCGGTGGTGATCTCGCTGTTTGTGGCCTTCACGCTCACCCCGATGCTCAGCGCCCGATGGCTCAGGCATGGCGGAGGGAAGGGGCACGACGATCCGGCGTATGTGAGCCGCAATCCAGTTATGCACCTGCTCGGATTGTGGAATCGCCTGTTTGAGGCGTTCAAGCCGACGTATGTCAGACTTCTCACCGGAGCGCTCCGCACCCGCTGGCTGGTCGTGCTGATCGCAATAATCAGTGTGGCGCTGGCCGTGGTGGTCGCGCAGTTTGTCGGCAAAGAGTTTATTACCGAGTCGGACCAGAATAGGATTGTGGTGTCGGTGGATACGCCGCCGGGGACAACACTCGACCAGACCTCGGACCGCATTGCGCAGATCGAACACACCGTGCGCACCTTGAAGGAAGTCACCTCGACCTATGTCCGCATCGGGGGCGGCAATGCGCCCATAAACAGTGGTTCGGTTCTGGTCGGCCTGGTGGACAAATCGGAGCGCAAACTTTCCGCCCAGCAGTTCATGGATTCGGTGCGAATCCTGGTTCATGACATTCCCGGAGCCAAAATCTCCGTCGGCTCGGGTGAGTCCCACGGCGGGAGCAGTTCCAAGCCGGTTGAAATATCCATTCAGGGCGAAGATCGCGGCGAGATCACGCGCCTGACCCGTCAGGTGCAGAAAATCATGAGCGTCGTACCCGGAGCCACCGATGTCGACAACACTCTTGAAGAGGGGAAGCCGGAGTTGCAGGTGACGGTTGATCGCAAGCAGGCCGACGATCTGGGCCTGAGTCTGCTGACCATTCCGCTCACCGTGCGGACTATGGTTGAGGGGGAGGTGGTCACCCGCTTTAAGGAAGGAAACGAAGAATACGACGTTCGGATGCAACTTGATGAGCCGTTCCGCCAGTCGGCGGACGATATCGGTCGCATCCGGGTGCTGGGCAACAAGGAACTCTCCGATGGTTCCAAGTTGATCGTCCCGCTCAACCAGGTGGCTCAGATAAGAAAGACGACGGCTATCGGACAATATAACCGTCTCAACCGCCAGCCCGAGGCACGGGTCAACTGCAATGTGCTGACGGGCGCCTTCGCCGGTACGGTGGCGGACCAGGTGTTGACGGAGTCGGCGAAGATTCAGCTTCCGCCCGGATACAGGATCGGCCCGATCGGGACCGCGCAAATCATGGCCGAGTCGTTCTCCAACATTTTCAAGGCGCTGATTCTGTCGGTGATATTCATTTATCTTCTGCTGGCCTCGCAGTACGAATCGTTTGTCGATCCGCTCTCGATCATGTTGTCTCTTCCCCTGTCATTGGTCGGAGCGATTCTGGGCCTGGTCGGGTCATCGTTCTCGATCATGTCGTTGATCGGCATTGTCATGCTCATGGGGCTGGTGACCAAGAACGCCATCCTGCTCATTGATTTCGTCAAACAGAAGCGGGCCGAGGGGATGGACCGCACCGAAGCTATTCTCATTGCCGGCCCGATCCGACTCCGACCAATTCTCATGACCACCTTTGCCATGGTGTTCGGCATGGCCCCGCTGGCTCTGGGACTGGGACCGGGCGCGGAGTTCCGCGCCCCGATGGCCCGTGCGGTGATCGGCGGTATTATCTCCTCGACCCTTCTCACGCTGGTCGTGGTGCCGGTTGTATATACGATCATCGAGGATTTCTTCGGCCTCTTCAAGCGTAAGAAGACGGCCAGGCACGCAGGGCAGGGAGGACCGGTTGGCGCATAGACTGATCCCGTCGAGCAAACAGCTCGGTTATTCAGATTTGTATCTCGATGTTCTGGCGGAGAAACCCTCCGCCGGCGCGTTTTTCCATGCCAAGGATCCGGCCGCGGTGGCCCGCGCGATCGATCACGCCACCTATCCACGTCGGGAGCTGGTGGACATCCTGACCAGGCAGAATCGACAATTCCACGGTGACGATAGTGTGTTTCGCTCGCTGACTTCCCTCGCGGTGCCCGGTTCAATGTGTGTCTTTTCCGGCCAGCAGGCGGGACTTTTCACCGGACCGATGCTGGTGGTTGTCAAGGCGCTCGCCCTTGTCAAACTGGCCCGGGCCTATTCGCTTAAACTGAACCGTTCCGTCGTGCCTATTTTCTGGATCGCCGGCGACGATCACGACTTTGACGAAATCGCCAATACCTGGGTTTTGAATCAGCAGTCCGAACTGGTCGAAATCAAATACGGCGCCCGGCCCGAACAGGAGCTGCCGGTCGGCGACATTGTGCTGTCCAATCATGCCGAGCTTGACCGGGTGAAAGATTTGTACACCGGTCAGTTCGGCCGGACCGATTTCACGGAACAACTGCGCAAGCTGGTTGACCGTTCGTATACACCGGAAGATACCTTCGTCTCGTCGTTCGGGAAGATGCTGGCCGGGCTGACCGCCGGCACCGGGCTGGTCCTGTTCAATCCGTGCGACGCCGAGGTCAAATCGCTGGCCGTTCCATTTTTCGAGCA
Organism: Candidatus Zixiibacteriota bacterium; assembly: GCA_016213305.1. Taxonomy (GTDB): domain Bacteria; phylum Zixibacteria; class MSB-5A5; order GN15; family FEB-12; genus JACRAV01. The sequence goes on from JACRAV010000237.1 coordinate 4,292, forward strand.
GGTTATAGATCGGCAGGATGAACTTCACAAAACCCTGGCCTCGTCCAACAAGGCCATCGAAGAGGCCGGGTATCATCTGCAGGTGACCGCCAAAGATCATTCGGCCCATCTGTTCAGAAATATCAATGGTCGCAAGCCGGTTCAGTTCGAAGCGGGGAGTTTCAGTTTCGACGGCGTCGCGATCCCACTGCCGGCGCTGAAATCGGCGGTGCGATCGCATCCGGAGCGGTTTTCCCCCGATGTGATGACCAGACCGCTCATGCAGTCGTACTTGTTTCCGGTGCTCTGCCAGCTGGGAGGTCCGGCGGAGATCGCCTATCTGGCCCAGGGGAATGCGCTTTTCGATCTGTTCGGCATTCCCGCCCCCATTCAGCGGCCGCGCCCATCGCTCACTTTGATAGAGAAGAGAATCGACCAACTGATGACCGAGCATGGAGTGACGTTTAATGACCTCACCGGCGATATCGAGCAGGCGGTCAATCGGGTTTTGGCCGGATCCTTCCCGAAAGAACTGGAGCAGAGGTACGCCGATCTGACCGCCGAAGTGAAGGCAACGTGGGATCGGTTCGCGGGAGAGTCCCTGCAATTTGACCCCTCTTTGGGCGAGTTCGCCAAACAGACATATGGAAAAGTCGATTTCGCCCTGAAAGGGTTCGAGGGGAAGCTGTTTTCCGCCCACAAGAAGAAAAGCAAGGACGTCCGCGACCGTATTTACCGGGTGCACCGAAATCTCTACCCCAATCGAACTTTGCAGGAACGTACGCTCAATATCGGCTGTTTTGTTGCCAGACACGGGTTCGGTGTGGTATCTTTCATGCTGGAGCAGATGGATGTCGACCAGACCGCACACCAACTAATCGACCTGGCGGAGATGACGAGCGAATGAGAATAGGAATCACCTGTTATCCGGTAGCCGGCGGGTCCGGGATCGTCGCCACCGAACTGGGCCAGCAACTGGCCCTGCGCGGCCATGAAGTACATTTCGTATCGTACTCGATTCCTTTTCGTCTCGATCAGTACCAGACCAACGTCTTCTATCACGGGGTGGAAACGACCGCGTATCCGCTGTTCAAATTTCCGCCGTACGAATCGACCCTGTCGGCCAAGATGGCCGAGGTCACCCGCAGTTTCAAACTCGAAATACTGCACGTGCACTATGCCGTTCCGCACGCCACCTGCGCCTATCTGGCGCGCCAGATGCTCAAAACCGCAGGTGAACCGATTCCGAAACTGATCACCACCCTTCACGGAACAGATATTACGCTGGTCGGCTCGGATCCGTCGTTTTTCGATATCACCCGCTTTTCGATAAACGCCTCCGATGGCATCACCGCCGTGTCGGCCTATCTGGCGGATGAAACCCGCGACGTGTTCAAAATCGAAAAAGATATCCGGGTCATCTACAACTTCTTCGACCCGACCCGTTTCAAACCGCAGGCCGACGACCGGTGCCGCCGGAGCGAGTTCGCCGCCGACCACGAGATGTTGCTCTGCCATATATCCAACTTTCGCCCGGTCAAGCGGACTCTCGACGTCATTGACATATTTGACAAGGTGCAGGCGGAGCTTCCGGCCAAACTGGTGATGATCGGCGAAGGCCCCGACACCGTACTGGCCCGCCGCCAGATCACCAAGCGCGGTCTGACCGACAAGGTCATTTTTCTCGGCAACCAGAGCCGGGTCGAGGCGGTCCTGCCGTGCGCCGATCTGTTCTTGCTCCCTTCGGAAGAAGAGTCGTTCGGTCTGGCGGCTCTCGAAGCGCTGGCCTGTGGCGTGCCGGTGGTCGGAACGCAGGGGACAGGGCTGGCCGAAGTAGTGGTCGATTACAAAAACGGCTTCCTTTTACCGGTCGGAGATACCGCCTCGATGGCACGGGCCGCCGTCTCTCTGCTCAAGGACAAACCGCGTCTGGTCGATTTCAAACGGGCCGCATCGGAACTGGCCACCGCCCGTTTTAGCGCCGACCGGGTGATCACCGAATATGAAAACTATTACGAGGAAATCCTCCGTGGCTGACAAGCTGGATATACTCGCCGTCGCCGCCCACCCCGATGATATCGAAATCACCTGCGGCGGCCTGCTCATCAAGGAGACGCATCGGGGAAGAAAGGTCGGCGCGCTCGATCTGACGCAGGGGGAGATGGGAACCCACGGCGACGAAACCGACCGTGCCCGCGAAGCCAAGAACGCCGCCGAACTGATGGGACTGACCTTTCGGAAGAATCTCGGATTGCCCGATTCGGCGCTCGATGACAATCAGGAATACAAGCTGGCCATCGCGCAGGTCATCCGCGACACGAAACCTGAATTGATCATCCTTCCCCACTGGAACCAGCGCCACCCCGATCATTCGGCCTGCACGCGACTGGGGTACGACGCCTGCTTTATCGCCGGCCTGAAGAAAGCCGCGCTCAGCGGCGAGCCGCACCGCCCGCGCAAGATCATTTATGCATCGTATTATCGAAACAACGAGTATTCGTTTCTGGTCGATATCACCGAGACGTTTGAGCAGAAATGCAAAGCGGTGGCGGCGTATGTCTCGCAGTTCGGAAAGTCAGGTGCCGAAGGGGTGATCGCCGACCGGTTCAAACCGCCGGACACGTCCAACAAGGACATCTTCGCGCCGGGGATCAGCATATTCGAACTGATGCAAGTCCGGGCGATGCAGTTAGGGCAATTGGTCGGTGTCCGCTACGCCGAAGGGTACTCAATCAAAGAGAATATCCTGATCGACGATCCGCAGAAAATGCCGGTGAAGTCGATTTAGTGTAGAGTCTATCGTTGCAAGGAGCAACTTCACCCTGCCAGAAGCGACTTCACCCTGAGCTTGTCGAAGGGTCTCGCCGCGACGAAGCAATCTCTCCTCAATTTACTTCGGCTTGGTCCCGAACACCCACTGCGCCAATGTGTGCCGCGTGATCGGTGCGTCCTCGGTCGAACCGAATCCTTCGATATCGACAAACCCCGCCTGCGTGAACATCGCGATCAGTTCGTGATACGAGTACATCCTCAGCCCGACCTCGTAGGTTCTGGCCTTGCCGTCCTTGTGAAACGTCCAGACCCCGCGATTGATCGACGTCGCATAGTCGAACTTCCGCCGCTCGGTCGAGAGCACCCCTCCGTATTCCTGCCATTCGGTTGCGGTATAGTGGGCGATGATGTAGTCACGGTTGATCACATGCAGACAGAATCGACCCCCCGGCTTGAGCGCCTGATACACTTTCTTCAGGACCAGCAGGTTGTCACGCTCCTTCTCGAAATAACCGAATGAGGTCCACAGGTTGCCGGCGGCGTCGAAGCGGTTGCGAAAATCGATCTTTCGCATGTCGGAGTGAACTGTTTCGATCTTCAATCCGGTCCGTTTCACGGTCGCCTCGAGTTCGTCGAGATAGACACGCGTCAGATCGGAGGCGACAACTTTGATTCCCTTTTTGGCCATGGGCACGGAGACCCGGCCGAAGCCGCAGGGACAGTCGAGAAACGACATGCCGGGTTTGAGCTTGAGTTTCTTGATCAGGTAGCGGACCTGTTGATTGGTTTCCTTCGGGGAAAGCTGGGCGAAGAACGGTCTGAGATCGGCGAAGAACTCTTCCTGCCACCACTTATGCGTGGGCATACATACCTCCCGTGATTGAGATGATAGGCAAAGGATACGACTATCGCGATGCGGGAGTCAAGTGTCTTTGTTCGCAAAATTGTCATGCCGGGCTTGACCCGGCATCCAGCAGGAACGGTCGGCCGCCCACTATACCATTGCGTCCGTCTTGTGAAGTAATTGGCGGAAGGGGTGGGAATCGAACCCACCGGGGACAATGCGATTGCCCCCCGCACGGCTTTGAAGGCCGGGACCGCCACCAGACGACATCCTCTTCCGATGGCAAGATACTTTGGTGATAGGATGTAGGTCAAGCCGCCTGCGGCTTGACGAAACCGGCTGTAATCCGTCAGGTCTCACGCCGCGCTGTCGCGCGTCGAAGGACCTGACGGAACTCAATATCGGAGGCCGAGCGGTCCCAAGACGGGCCTCGCTTGCCATCCACAGTCAATAACCGTCTTCGGTAAAATAGTGAAAGAGGAAACCCTCGCCCACGAGTCGATCCACTAACGCAAATGCATCTTCACCGTTGCGTGTCAGTCTGTGGCATTCTCCTGGACGCTCATTTGTGAAGTTGTCCCAGACCGTCCTCAAAGGTTCCCGGTAAGAGAACCCTCGTCCCCTGAGATATTGGACATATTTCCTGGCATCGTTCGTAAATATCCTAAACACCTTGTACTTGCCAACATACACTTCATCACGGCTTTTCTTGCACGCAAACCCAAACTTTAATATTCCGTCGTGAATGAATAAGTCGGCATTGAGGTTTAACAACATCTTGAGGTCTTCGACGCCAGTGTTATCTCTAAAGTAAGTGTCTTTGTGGAAATGTTCGGAATTTTCTATCGATAGCTCCTCTTCGTAAGATCTGTGAGTGGGGACCTCGACGATCCCAAAGGTTGGCTCGCTGACAAGGGCGGACAGCCCCAGAAAGATATCCTCGATGTTCTCGGCACTCACATTCACTGTGATCCAGTACTCGCCCGCATCATTTGTACGGATACCGTACCCCTCTTCAATCCCTGTCATGTCAGGGACTATGCATCCGTCGGCGAGCTTGAAAGCCAATATTCACCTAAATATTCTGAACGGCCGTTTCCAATGCCGGCGGTTTCGTAGGTCGGGTTGCGAGGTCCGGCGATAGCCGGAACGAGCTATCCGACATCTTGCTGACACCTCTTATCGTAATCCGTCAGGTCTCATGTCGCGCTGTCGCGCGTCGAAGGACCCGACGGAACTCATAGCGCTGTCAAGCGCCGGGGCGCTTGACCTACAAA
>JACRAV010000242.1 GCA_016213305.1 Candidatus Zixiibacteriota bacterium
TCGGCCCGCACCAAATGGGCCGGGTTAAAAGCGAACAGAAAGCCCGCGAGAACCGCAGGCCAATGACTGCGAATCAGATAGCGCGCCAGACAGTACCCGCCCAGTCCGGAGAGCGGAAATGTCATCATGGTAAGCAGATTGTATGATGTGATACTGCTGAATACCTGCCGAAGGCACCAGAACAACAACAGATTGTAGTACGACCAGGCGTGGAAAACAAAGGAGCTTCCCTCCGGGTAGAACAGGTCTGATACATGTGAAATGGTGGCGGCGCCGTTAAACAGATGATTATGCGCCCACGACAGGGTCCACAGACAGGCCATGTTGTCCTCGGGGGGGCCGATCATAGCCGTGTCGATACTCCCTAGCGAAGGAGCATACCGAATGATGGTAGCAGTCGCATAAATGGCGACTGCTACCAGTGCGCCGCCTATTGCCGGATAAGTTTTAGAATCGGGCAAGATGCGAACGTCCGGAGGGATGTCACGAAACATCCTGCGGTAGAGAGCAAAAAGGAGGTAGATGACCAGCAGGGATAGGGGCACTCCGGACACCAGATTCGACCAGAACCGCAAACCGCTGTCGCGGGCGTACTGCTCGAAGGTCCGGTCATCGGCGTGCCGCGGGGGAACCAGCCATTCCACCGAACCGCCGTCATAAAAATATCTGAGTAGCGGTTCGCCGACCACCAGATAGCCGATTGCCGCCACCGCCACCAGTATCACCGCCCAGGTGAAAATGCGGACGAATGTCTTTCTGATCGAGTGGTCGTCGGGTAAAAGCAACTCGAAGGGGTCCTTCCGCTACAGTCCTCGACCCGAATGTAGTTGCACGGCGCAAGTTTTGTCAACCAATTGCTCCCGATGGACAATTATCTTGATCCCCCTTGCCGGAATCCCTTTCTTTGCGCACGACATGAACGCGCGACGGTTCCAAAAAGATATGATTCTCACCGACACCAACACCGATGGATCGTCCCCATCGGGTACTAAGTCAGCCGGCTGGTGCTCACCGTTGTTGATGCGCACCGGCGTACTGCTCATCGCGCTGGTAGTGATCCTCGGACTCCTGTGCTTAGCTTTTGTTCATTTCGACATACGCGTTGACGAGGCCTGGCTTGGTCAGCAGGTCTATTCGCTGGTGACGCACGGTGAGGTGCGTTCCGAGTTCTTCCGGGACAAAGCGCCCCTCGATGGAAAGATTGTCCTGTACCACACTTTGTTGATCTGGATGGGTGCGGCCGCCAGTTGGCTAACCGGGTGGGGGCTTTATACGCTCCGCGCCGTTTCGGTCGTCGCCGGACTCCTGCTGGCCGCCTCCCTGTTTTGGTTTCGACCATTCGGAATGAATCGGAGAATTGCGGCACTGGCCGCCCTGCTTCTTCTGATCACCCCGCTTTATTTCCGCGTGATGCTCATTTTCCGACCGGAAATGTTGTTGACCCTTCTCGGCTTTCTCAGCTTTGTGCTGGTTGATCGCGGAGTTATACCTGCACGGCGCGACCTGTTGTTCTTTGCCGGCTTGTGTGCCGGTTGCTCCGGAGCTACCCATGCTCTGGGACTCTCGTTTGCACTGGCCGGGGGGGTGGTATTGCTTGTCTATCGCCGCTTTCGTGTTCTCGCATGGTTTATCGCCGGTTCGCTGATCGGATTCGCCCCTTATGTCGCAGGGTTCTTCACCGACCGATCTGCGTTTCTCGATCAGGCGTTTCACAATCCGCTGATTCAGTCGGATATCGGGATGCACTGGTATCAGCCGGTGGTGAACCTTTTGGGCGAGCACACGCGATGGTTCCGCAATTTCGAGTCGATCGGTATATCAGTCCTTTTCGTCCTCGCCATTCTGTTGCAACGCCGCGAATCATGGCATCGGAATCGCTTGTTCTGGATTTTCTTTGGCGCCTTGGCCATCGCGATAGCCATTGCTCCGATTCCAAAGACCTCCCGATATCTCGTTCTCATGGCTCCGTTTATGATATCGGTGATCGCCGCCTCGCTGACCTCTCGATCTCCGTCGGTGGGCATTCGTTCTAAGTTGGCGGGCTTTCTTTTGCCGGTGTGGGCGATAGTCTTTGTCTGTTCGGGGGTAGTCAGTCTTGGCCGGGAGGCGTTCAGCCAGGGGAGCCATCGAATTGCCACCAACCATCAGCTGGCGGCGCACTTGGTTCCCGGCTCGTTGGTGATGGCCCCATTTGATTTTACTTTTTCGGAGCAACCGAACTTTGTTGTGCAGAGTTATCGCGGTGCCCAATTGACCCGCCGGAGTTTTTCACCTGATGAACTTGAGGCATACGCCGACAGTCTCAGCGTGAAGTATCTCATCTTTTCTTCTGAGGAAGTGTTGTTCTGGGGGATTGACACACTCAATCTGGCCAGCCAGTTTTCCCGCTACTCACCGGTTTCCGTGACGGGCGCCGATGAGCGGTGGCTGATGAAGAAGATCGGTCTTCCGTAATCGTTTGTCAGCGCGGTTTGATCGTTGAGCGGTCAATGCTCTCCGGAAACCCCTGTGGAAAACGAGCGTATTGTGACAGGTTTTCAAGCGTCTCCCGTGGCATTGAACCGGATTTGGGGAGGCGTGGCCGGACCAGTGGTTCTCGCGAAACCCCTGCCGAGGCGCCGATCCCCGATGCTATCCAGGTAGGGGCGCTGAGTACCAACACCCAACCATGAGAAATTGTGCTGAGCGTCCCTGCCAGCGTCCACGCGGCCAGGGAACCATGTTGCTGTTGGTAACGAGTCAGCGTCACCCGATACAGCGATTTGCGTGGAAGCCCCGCGATTGTATCGCCAAGGACGAATAACGTGTCGTGCACGGCGGCGATCAGTTCTCCCTCGAACACGAGATTGGTGTCGAGGATTTCAACGCGCGCCCAGGCGCCGTAAGCCAACGTTTGTGATTCGGCCGCCGTGGGTAGCCACCCGCGGGGAGCGGTCGTTCCGGCGCAACCAGCCAGAATTTCAAGCACCAACCCCAGACCCGCCAGGCGTATCTGCTTACTAACGCGCATATTTGCTCCCCCAGAAATATCCTTCCATTTCCTTTTCGGTGCGCTTGTACTCGGGCGCCGCCTGTTTAAGAAACCCTTCCGGATCGAGAAATATCTGCGCGGCCTTGGCCGGGTTTTCTTCCGCCAGCCACTCGTCGCGCATCCACTCGAGATAGTACCCGCGTGATTCCAGAAAGTATTCATACTGCGATGGGTTCGGAGGGAGGGAGTAGGATATATCATTCTGGTCACCCGGCATCGTAACTAGGACAGCCGCATCCGATGACAATAGTCCACATGCCTTCCGGTCTTCATTGCCGAAACTTCGGACTTCGGTCGGCTCAATCCTGATGGGTGCGACCTGTCCGTCGAGGTCCGCCAGCGCCAGATAGTCGATGCGCCAATGACCCTTGTTCAGCCGAATGCGGCAGTGCAACGTATCCGTGTGTTCGGCCGGCAGAGGGACCACAACCACGTCGGTAGCCAGCGGGCCGGTCTCCAAAACAGAATCAACGACCCGCCACGTGCCGTCCGTTTGAAGCAGTTCGACCGTCATCCCGCCGAGAATCGATCCGAGTCCGTACGCGGCGGTTCTGGCAGTGGCGCTTCCTCGCTCCAATTGACTCAGGAAATCGACAGCCCGCGTTCCGAGATAAGCCAGTGATTGGTAATAGAGATAGGTGCTGAGAAGCGTCTGACGCGAGCCAATCACCAGCCCCACCGATTGATGGTGTGGAGATACAAATGTTACGTTTACGGTCTCCTTGGCCGCCAGATCGGTCGAGTCGGCGAGCGAGTAGCGCTCCCGATGGTCAAACGCCCTTACCAGATCAAGACAGGAACCGGACTCATCCGTGCACGCCACCGGTTCGCGATAACCGGTCACCGCCCAAAGCGTGTCATGATGATCCTTGACCACGCCGGCATGCCCTCGTTTCGGCGCCGCCAGCAGAACAGTCTGACGAATGACGTGTGTTTCAAGAGCTTCATTGGTCAGATGAAGGGAGAGGGTGCGGGATACCGGCTTCACACTGAAAAGCGCGTCGATGTCGGTGCGTTCCAGCGACGGCGCAATGCTTGATGAAAATCCCTCGGCCACCAGGGTGGTGTCCTTGCCGTCGGACCAATAGAAGGTCGGGCAGGAGCCAAAGCACGTCTTCGGGTTGGACAGGCAGATAATAGTCAGGACAGCCGAAGCGCCGGTGACCACGGCCATCGAAATGATTGCCGGAGACGGTTTAAGGACGTTGGTTTCAAACAGGGCAACCGAATCGATGGGTATGACCAGCGAGCCGGTCTCAAGTGTGGTTCTATTTGGTGAAAGTAGCGTGCCCTGTCCCAATACCTCGCGCTTAAGCTGATCGACGGACCATTTGGAGATCACCGCCACGTTCCCGTTCTTGAGATGGGCCTTGAGATAAGGGGAGCGGTGGTCGAGCGTGGACGCGTTCTCCGGGGCAGTCACTCGTCGCATTACCTGCTGAACACAGCCGGTGACTGCAATCGAGACCAGTACCAGCGTCAGAACAAAGGCGAAGTATCGAAGGCGCCTCGCTGGCGATAATAGAAGAATGATCGGCATGTCCAACATCCCTCCCAAAGCGGTGATTCACGCCGGGCGCGATAAATGTACGATGTTATGAAAGTGACATCCAGACCGGCTGTCAATGATTGTTTTGAGCAATCATCACGAACGTGCAATCGAAGTGAGGGGGAGGCGCGGCCTCAATTCCGCTGCCCGTTTAGAATCGCTGTCAACTTAGCCACATACCCCTGCATCTGTTGCGCCCGTTCGGCCAGTTCCTGACTGGCCGCCGATGACTCCTCGGCGCTCGACGCCGATTGCTGGGTGACCTGATCGATCTGGGAGATCGCGGTGTTGACCTGTTCGATTCCCTGAGACTGCTCGCGGCTGGCCGAGGAAACCTCGGTAGTCAGCGTGCTCACCTGATTGATACCCGACGAAATTTCCTCCAGGATAGCCACGCATGCATCAGCTACCTCCACCCCCCGATTGGCGTTGGTGCGTGCATGCGCGATGAGAGAGTCGGTATTCCGGGCGGCCTCGGCCGACCGACGGGCCAGATTTCTCACTTCCTCAGCGACTACCGCAAATCCCTTACCGGCGTCACCCGCCCGGGCCGCTTCAACGGCGGCATTGAGCGCCAGAAGATTGGTCTGAAACGCAATCTCATTGATGACGCGAATGATCTTGACGGTCTCCCCGGAGGAATTCTGAATCTCGGTTATTGCCTCCGCCATGTCACTCATGGCCGCGGTGCCGCGATCGACCGCAGAAACAGCATCGACCACCAGGGTGTTCACCTTGCCGGCATGTCCTGCGTTCATTTTGGTGGTGCTTGCCATCTGCTCGAGCGAGGCGGAAGTTTCCTGTAGCGACGACGCCTGCTCGGTCGCCCCCGCCGACAGCGTCTGGCTGGTGGCGGCCACCTGCTCGGACATGGCCGTCACCTGTGCCGCTCCCTCGCTCAGGCCGTTTACGATTGCCGCAATCGGCCCGACCACCGTCCGGGTGACCAGAACCGATAGAATGCCGCTCTGGATGAGGACAATGATCAAAAACGTGAACAGCGTGATGGATACGATCGCCGCCATGGTCGCGTCGGACTTATCAGTACGAACCGTCACACTCGCGGCTCCTAGGACATCACCCGGTTTGGCAGAGGGGTGACACTCCACACAGCTTTGATCGGCCTTCAGGGGAAATATGAATCGTAGCTCGTGCGTGCCTGGATCAGGTATTTGCTTGCTCAGACCGGAAGACAGAACTTCTCGATCATGATCATCAAGCGGCGCCGCCCCCTGACGCGGACCGAGGTCCTTCTCTGTCACTGGGCTTCGCATCACATGGATATCGGCAAAGTCGGCGCTGGCTCGGAGGTCCCTGACGAGAACGTCCAACCCCGCGGCATCTCCGATGATGCCAAAGGCCTTCATGCAGGATGTCACGGTTTCGGCCGCCAATTGCGCCGATTCGGCCATCTGTCCGCTGACCCGGTTGCGAGTCTGGTTCACAATCACAATCGCGCTAATGGTCAGCAGAGCAATTAGGGGCACCCCGATGGAGATCGTTGTTTTGAGACGCAGTCCGTACCGATGAAGATGTAGCAGAGACATAAAGCTACCCATCCTTGTGGTTATCTCCTGTTGGTCGGGGAGGAACCCGGTGTTCAACTTGTGGAGATAATCGTCCATTAGCTCCTTGGGCTGAAGCAGAGGCGTCTCCATACTGCATCAAATCCCTCAAATTGCTCCAAAATCATGCAACTGATCTCAGAACGGCCTGCCCGGGATTGCATTAAAACAACACCACATGTCTCCCGTTTGGCAATCGATGCCAGGGGCAAAAGAAGAAGGGTCTCCCACAGGGGAAACCCTTCCTTCCAAACGGCCGTCTGGTAGTGTCCAACATTAGAGGCAAACGGCCGGAGGGGAGAACGAGATGTACAGATAATCGATCAAGGCGGACAGGTCGGAAATGTCAACGCCTTCTGACGGGTCGCCATCGATATTGGCTTCCTTGACGCAACACAACGGAGTGAATGAAATGTACAGATAGTCGATCAGCGCCGAGAGATCGGAGATGTCAACGCCGTCTTCGGGGGAACAATCCACATTGCCTGCCGATGCGACACAGCAAGAAGTGCTGATCGCCTCACCGGTCAGCGAAACGGTCAGCGGGTTTGTCACGCCGGAGTAGTTATGGTAAATTTTCGCCAGGGCCGTCATTGTTCCGCCGATCGGGCGGGACCAGACGATGGAGATTGTGTCGGCAAAGGCAATCGGCACCGATCGAGGCAGGGGGGTGATCACCGAGAGTCCGGTTGCCGGAGAAAACACAACGCTGTCAATCTTCAGAAGACCCCATCCAACCTTGTGAAAAGGCAAAAGGGCGGCCGTTGAGCGCCTGACGGTGTCGGTGCCGAAGTCAATGGCGGTGATATCCAGTCCTACCACTGGTGACGTGAATCGGGGAAACATTCCCGCCTTCGGGCCGCCATACGCCCCCATATCATTGCGAGTCGTTCCGCGGCTGGGGAACAAGGCGAACCCCGGATTGGCGCCATCACCTCTGTCTCGAGCTGATACTGCAATATCTCCCGAGTCCACACACGGAGACGCTAACGACAATAGATAATTGCTGTCCGCCCATACCGGCGCGCGATCAATGTTGCCTGTACCGGAGAATCCGCCCCCCTGTATATCACAGTAATCGACGGTCGACGCGGCGGCCGATGTGGGACGACGAATCTGAGTACTCGTGTTCGCGACATTATTGCGCACAATATTATTGACCAGAGTGGCGGCTGTTCCGGACAGACTGATTCCGCCGCCGCTGGTGGCCGATGTGTTTTCTACGATCGTGTTATTTTGAATGACCGGATCGACATCGTTCCAGACCCACAGCCCGCCTCCGCCATAGGACTGGCCGCCACTGTTCCTCCAGATAATATTGTTGGAGATCGTGCCCGCCGCTTGAAATAGCACAATACCTGCACCGTATTGACCCTTGTTGTATGCCACTACGTTGGACTCAATGGTGGCCAACCCAAACCCGGACCTAATGCCCCCGCCCCCCGCCCCGGCTGAGCCGGGGTCAAGTATGGTCGCCTCATTGTTGACAATAAGATTGTGCCGAACCGTCACCGTGCCGCCGTCGGTAAGGACTCCACCACCCTCGCGATAGACTTTGGAGTCTGATGGGTCGAACCACAGCGTGCCGGTACCACGGGTGAGGGTAAATCCTTCGACCACCCCGCCGTCTGATCCTTTGACAATCACGCAACTTCCCGAATCGGTGTGGGTGGGCATTGAACCGTCAATTATAGTGTAAAGAATGTGCTCCGGGTCGTGATCCAATACGTATCGGCTCGCCAGGTACAGCTTTTTGCTGAAGATTTTGACGTTTTCGCGATAGGTGCCATGCTCGACCAGAACGGTGTCCCCGTTCCCGGCGGCATTGATCCCCGCCTGTATTGTGGCATGATCAGCCGGTACGTGCACCGTAGCCGCCGACACCCTCATCGCCGCGGGCGGCGCAATCGCTACTATCAGGTAAAAAATGAATGCATACCCTGCTATTGGGATTCGAAGTGAATTAACAGTTAAGCGCACCGCGACCTCCTATGTAACTCCGCCGTCAGGACGGATGGTTGATCCTGGGCGGCATGCTGACCGCCGCCACACACAGGTGAGTCGCCGCCGTCGATCAAACGTTACATGGTCGTCGCGATTATTTTGTATTGAGGATTTACATACGGATCACGCAGGCCGGATAGAGGGCGTTAGTCGCCGGCCTGGAGATGCTTTCGTATGCGGTCACGGGCGGAATCAGCCAGGCCCGTCTCAGCACCGACCAGGCGCTCCGGCTGGTCGGCGGCGAACCCCAGTGCCTCTTCCAGGCAGGCGATCTGATGCCCGAACCGGGTGCACCAGGTGCAGACCACAAGATGAGAGCGAACAGTGATCCGTTCCCTCAATGACAGCTTGCGATCCCGCGATTCGGATAGAAGATGAGTAATGGCGCGGCAGGGGGGAAGCCGCCGGGCTATCGCCTGTATCACCGCCCAATGCAGTCGCTTGAATATCGTCATTTTCCGGTCGCTTTCTTGATCCAGCGTTGTTCGAGGCAGTCCCGCAATTGCTTTCTGGCTCGATACAGGGTCACTCTGAGGTTGGTCGGTGTCAATCCAAAATCGTTACACAATTCGTTGGCCGATACGCCATCCATGACATGGAGTACAAAAAGCGACGCCATGCGCCGGGGCAGAAGCGACAGGCATTCGTTGAAGGCCGCCCAGAACTCCGCTTGTTCCATAATGGCGTGGGGGTCCCGGCCCCATTCGGTTGGAAGCGATCCGGGGGCCCAGTGGCCCGCCCACTCGCCCTCGGCCTCAAAACCCCGCTGATCGACAGCCGAGAGCACGTCGTCATCCTGGACGGGTACATTGCGGAACTGTTTTCGCAAGTGGTCAAAGATCTTATGTCTCAGAATACCGGTGAGCCAGGTGCGCTCGCTCGAGTCGCCTCGAAACGACTCGACCTGGCGAAGGGCCGCCAGCAGGGTGTCCTGAACGAGGTCTTCGGCAATCGTACGGTCGCGAACACGCACCAATGCGTACCTGAATAAGGAATCGCCGTACTTGTCTACCCAGTCGCGCGGATCTGTCCCCATGTCAATCCTGGCTAATCTCCACAGTCGACCGAGCAATGCCTCTGGCAGTACGCTTTCGGCTTCAGGAAATAACCCCCGACGCCAGAAGTATCGCTACAATGATCCCCATCAAGGATTCACCCGCGATAATCCCCGAAGCCACCGGAATGATATAGGTGTCACCCATCTCCGGCTTGCGCTTCATTATGACCGTCGCGATGGAAGCGCCGAGAAACATCGACAGTGAATTATAAAACTGAATCACAAACGCCAGGCCGACACCCATGGCCGACGGGATGAACTTATGAGTCTTCTGTGGCAGAACGCGCGGCAGAAGGGGCAGGATGATGCCGATGACCGCGCCCGTCAACATGCCGAGCCGGGCCGTGGGATGCAAGGCGCCCAGTCCCGTAGAAAGGAGTCGCGCTACAGCCGCCCAGACCTGCGCCGCCGGGGCGGGCCATTTGTCGGTGCCCAGTACGGAGGCGTCCGGAACCAGCAGGTAAAAAGCCGGCACCACCACCAGTGTACCGAAGAAACATCCGACGAATTGCGCTATGAATTGCTTGCGAGGATTGGCCCCGAGCAAGTACCCCGATTTGAGATCGACCAGCAGATCGGCTGATGACGACGCCGCTCCCGCCGTGACACCGGCGGTCATCAGGTTGGTCACCATATTTGAAGGCGCTACCGCGCCGAACATCAGCTGGGTGATCTTTCCCATTGCACCCACAGGCGTGATGTCCGATTCACCCGTCGCTCGACAGGCGACAATGGCCAGAAGAAAGGTCATCAGCACGGCAATGATTCCCATATACCACGAGGTCCCGAAAGCCAGGGCGAGAATAAGGATGCATCCTAGTCCGGCAATCGACGTCCCGGTGAGGAACCAGGCGGCCGGAACTTCGATTCGCTCCAACGGATCAACGGCTCCCCCGGGCACCGTTTTCTTAAACAGGCGCCCCAGGCCGCTGAAAGCTCTGACAATCGTCTTCCATTGCATGAAAAAGGCGAGCAATCCTGAGGTAACCATAATCGAAGCGCCCGTCCAGGTGCTCCATCTCACTATTTCGCGGAAGCCGAGCTTGGACGAGTCAATGACACCCGCACTCACCATCGAGGGAGCCAGAATGCCGTAGTTCACGATTGCTCCGAACAACATCGACCAGGCCACTTTCCAACCGATGATCGCCCCGGCCGCGATCATTACCATACTCATGTCAAACTGGATCGTCCATTTCGACAGAGCAAAACCTCCGATACTGCCGGGGAATTGCAACGCGCCCGGCACCTTGGGCAGATTGAACGGCAAGCTTCCGTCCCGGCACCAGGCCAGCGCGCCGCCGAACAGTCCTGCAAATCCGAGGGCACGGGCTTTCCGAACCGCCTCAGCCCCCTTGTTGTGGAGACTTCGCAGAGTTTCCGCCGCCGCAATACCGCTGGGGAACTTGAGTTGCTCGATATTGATCATGTTTCGCTTCATCGGAATCGCCATGAACACCCCCAACGCGGCGATGCAGAGCGTCCATGGAGCCAGAATGTACCAGGGGATGTGGTGCCCAGTTATCATCAGATAGGCCGATATCGCCGAGACCATGGTTAGACCGGTGGATGCCCCGGCCGATGACGCCGTGGACTGCATGCAATTGTTTTCGAGAATCGACATCGGAGTATTGAAAAATCTCGGAAACGCCGCCATGAGAGTGCGATAAATCGTGTAGGATAATATGCACGCGGTGATCGCCACCCCGAGCGACCAACCGGTCTTGAGGCCGACATACAGGTTGGACATCGACATCACCATACCCAGAGCCGCGCCCATGACGACCGCCCGGAGCGTCAGCTGGGGCATGTCGTCCCCTTGATAGCAGGTCTTGTACCAATTCAGTTCGATCTCTTCGGGGGTCATTTTCCTGTCGGAGGCGGTGGTCTCCACGTTCGGTTCGGGAAACGTGCTCATATCATGCTCCTACATATGTTGAGAATGAATAATGTCGAATCGGGGAAATGTCGGCCGGGTGCAACAATCGCTACAGTCATGCCATCACCTTGCAAGGTGGAGAGAATTGTACGGCATAGTAATGGACGACACGCGCAATGTCAA
>JACRAV010000243.1 GCA_016213305.1 Candidatus Zixiibacteriota bacterium
GCCGGTTCGCTGACCTTCTCGCCGAACTTCACCCAGTCTGGTATTTACAATGTCAGCTTTATTGCGTCCGACGGCGCCCTGGCCGACACCCAGTTCGTTGCCATCACCGTGAACCAGATCAATTTGAAACCGGTTCTGGCATCGATTGGCGCGCAAACGGTGGACGAGGGTCAGATTCTGGCCTTCCGGGTTTCGGCAACTGACCCGGACGCCACTATTCCCGTGCTTATGGCATTGAGCTTACCGCCCAATGCCTCGATCGTGGATTCGCTCAACGGCGCCGGTTCGCTCCGGTTCACCCCCGATTTCACGCAGGCCGGCGTCTATAACGTGAGCTTTGTTGCTTTCGACGGCGCCCTGGCTGATACCCAGATTGTGGCAATCACCGTCAACAACGTCAATCGCAAGCCGGTCATCACTCCGATCGGTGCGCAGACGATTGCTGAAAATCAGACGCTGAACCTGCGCGTGTTGTCGAGCGATCCTGACGGAACAATCCCGACGCTCGCGGTTCTCGGTTTGCCGTTGAATGCCGTATTCGCCGATTCACTTAACGGAGCCGGCGGATTTACATTCACACCGGACAACAGCCAGTCGGGTATCTACAATGTGCGCTTCGTGGCGTCGGACGGTGGGTTGGCGGATACCATCACCGTTCAAATCACCGTCAACAACACCAATCTGAAACCGGCACTGGCCGTCCCCGGTCCGCAGTCGGTGAATGAAGGGCTGGCTCTGGCCTTCCGGGTTTCGGGGACTGATCCTGATGCGACTATTCCGTCGCTGTCGGCTCTGAATTTGCCGGCTAATGCGACCTTTTTCGATTCGCTCAACGGCGCCGGTTCGCTGTCGTTCTCGCCGGACTTCACGCAGGCCGGAATCTACAACGTAAGTTTCGTGGCTTCCGATGGCGCGCTGGCTGACACGCAACTGGTGGCAATTACGGTGAACGATGTCAACCGCAAGCCGCTGTTAACCGTCCCGGGTCCTCAGACGGTGAATGAAGGTCTCGCCCTGGCGTTCCGTGTGTCGGCAAGCGACCCCGATGGAACGATCAGCGTTCTTTCGACTACGGGTGTGCCGCTCAATGCCACATTTGTGGATTCGCTGAACGGCGCCGGATCGCTGAGCTTCTCCCCCGATTTCGCTCAGGCCGGAGCATACACAATCACTCTCGTGGCTTCCGACGGCGCTCTCGCGGATACCCAGTCGGTGGCCATAACTGTGAATAACGTCAATCAAAAGCCGATTCTGTTCCCGATTGGTGCGAAGGCCCTGACGGAAGGGCAGATACTCACCTTCCGGGTCAGCGCGACCGACGGCGACGGTACTATTCCGAGCTTGTCGGCGACCGGTCTGCCGATCAACGCAACGTTTGTCGATTCCGCCAACGGTGCGGGCAGTTTCAGATTCGCTCCCGACTTCGCGCAGTCGGGCGCCTATGCCGTCAAGTTCTTCGCGTCGGACGGCTCCCTCACCGATTCGATCACCGTGTCCGTCACCGTGTACAACTTCGGCACCAACGCCGAGCCGGTGATTACTCCGATTCCCGATACGCTGGTCAACGAGGGCGACTCGCTCATCGTGGGGATCACCGTCATCGATTCCGACGGCGGATCGATATCCCCGGATATTTCGGTCAGTACGACGTTGAAAAATTACACCTTCTCCGAACATCTCAACGGCACCGGCACGTTGACATATCGTCCGACATATCTCAATGCCGGCAAGGATACTGTGCGGGTTTTTGCCACCGACTACGGTTCACCCCGGATGACGTCGTCGCTCACCTTTGTCGTGACCACGAACGACGTCAATCGTCCGCCCACTTGGGCGCCGGTCGGGCCGTTCAGCTTCTCGGTCGGTCAAACGCTCTCTTTTGTGGTGGCGGCCAAAGACTCGACCGATCCGATCACCAGTCACCGGCTCTTCCTGTCGGCGATGAACGCGCCGGCCAACTCGAATTTTGTGGACAGCGCCAACGGGCACGGGCTCTTCACCTTCGTGCCGACCTCAACGCAAGTGGGCGTGGACACGGTCAACTTCCTGGCTGTCGATCAGGGTGGCCCGCCGCTGTCGGCGATTCTGAGCGTTATCATAACAGTCAAGCAGGCCAACCGTCCGCCCGTGCTGACGTATATCGGCCCGAAGGTCGTCACCGAAGGCCAGGTACTTGGGTTCCGGGTCAGCGCGACCGATCCCGACGGCGGCATACCAAGACTGTTCACCGATAGTTTGCCCAGGAACGCAACTTTCATCGATAGTTTGAACGGCGCCGGTTCTTTCCGATTCGTCCCGAGTTTCGTCCAGGCGGGATTGTACAGCGTGACGTTCAAAGCGACCGACGGAATCTCGGTGGCGAAACAGGTTGTGTTCATACAGGTGTACGAAGCCGGTAATCAGAAGCCGGTCTTTGATTCGCTCCCGGTGATTACCGTGGTCGAAGCCGATTCGGTCACGAAAGTCATTACGGCGCAGGATCCGGACGGTTCGCCCGTGACGGTGAGCGCCGATACGTCAACCGTGCCCACCTTTGCGACGGTCACCGGCGGCACCGGGCAGATCACGATAAAGGCCAAGCCGTCCTTCAAGGATAACGGTAATTATCTGATCACGCTGATCGCCAGCGACGGAGTCAGGGCGGATACATCGGTTATTCTGATGATTGTCATCGATGCCGGCAACCAGCCGCCGATACTGGCGGCGATCGGAAGCAAGCAGGTCATGGAATTGCAGAATATTGCGTTCCGGATTTCGGCGACCGATGCCGACGGTTCGTTCCCGATACTCTCGGTGGACCCGCTACCCACCGGGGCGGTGTTCAGGGATTCGCTCAACGGCGCCGGCTCCTTCCGCTGGACGCCGA
>JACRAV010000240.1 GCA_016213305.1 Candidatus Zixiibacteriota bacterium
CCTCGACAAGCTCGGCCTGACGAATGTTGTAGGAAGTCAGCTGGATTCTCCGGTCCCGCCGGTCTTCTCCCATTCATCAAACAGCCGGTAATAGTGATCGGGGAAGACCGGCTGGTATCGCAGGAATGACGGTATTGGATATCTGATACCGCCGGCATGGGTCCCTTCGAATCCGGCGATCATCCGCTCTTCGCAACCGACCGGGATGGTGAACCCCATTTCGTCGTCCTGCGTCTGGCCGAAAACCCGATCACCATAGCAGGGAAGGATGATCTGCGGCAGACCGGTCTGCATCGTCTCGATGCAGATATCGGCGCAGTCCAATCTCCCCGAAAAGCGCGAGGTCAGGTATCCGCCCTCTTTCCAGAGATAGGCGGTCAGCAGGCGCATGACCTGAGCCGAATTGCCGTAGATCAGGTACAGGTGCGGTTCGAATCCGGCGCGGCCGATGGGCGCGGCCAGCACCTGCTGGTATTGCCGGAAACTGAATTTAGGGAGCTGACTTTCGGTGACGGCGCCGGCCTGTTCGGTCTCGGTGTACATGCCCGAACACATGCCGCCGCAGGTGAACTTCTCAACCTCCGGTTTCAAGCCGAAGGCGGTCAGCGCCAGCGGGCAGGCGACGTCTTCAGCGCCGACGGCAATCTGCCAGCCGTATTTTCGAGCAATGGAAAAGGTCTGGCAGATCGCCACCGTATGTCCGAAATCCCGCTTGGGGCGGCGGGTCTTCTCGGGGACCGATTCACCGTGCCCGACCATTCGAACGGCCAGGGGAAAGGTCCCCGGTCGAACATGATCGGTGAGCGCTTTATCGAGACGAAGGCGGAGGTCGTTGGACGAGCCGGCCGGTTCAGTAGTTGTCATTATCTCTCTCCATTCCTGCGGCCGGGGGGCCGTAGATATGTTTGCTCCATATTCCGGGTTTATGGAGGGGGAATATATGGCCGTCCCCATAGCAGGTCAATCGCCTGTTGAATGACTGAGCAATCTCGGCCGCCCCTATGCAGGGCCGGGGACGACGATCCGACAAAGTACTCAAGAAACTAACCCGGATTGGCGAGCCGTATTACCGATCGGAAACCGTATGCCCGCTCATATTCTTGTGATCGACGACGAAGATTCCATGTGCAACTTCATGGAAATCATGCTTTCCAAGGAGGGGTATAAAGTCGAGACGACAACCTCCCCCGTTGACGGTGTCCGCAAGCTCAAGGAATCCAATTACGACCTGCTCATCGCCGATCTGCATATGCCGGAAATGACGGGACTCGACGTGCTTCGGCAGGTCAAGTCGTTCAAGAACGAGCAGGAAGTCATCGTCATGACGGCCTTCGCCGCGGTTGACACGGCGATCGAAGCGATGAAACAGGGGGCCGCCGATTACATCACCAAGCCGTTCAAAGTGGATGAAATCAAACTGGCCATCGAAAAGACCATCAGTCGCCACCGTCTGATGGCCGAGAACTCCGAATTGAAACGCCGTCTGCAGGCCGACAATTCGTTCGATAAATTCATGGGCAGTTCCAACATCGTGGTCGAACTGAAGAATCTCGCCATGCGGGTAGCCGCCTCCGATTCCACGGTGCTAATCCGGGGAGAGTCGGGCACCGGCAAGGACTTAATCGCCCGCGCGATTCACCACCACTCGCCACGTTGCGGCGGGCCGTTTGTCACGATCAATTGCGCCGCCCTGCCGGAAACGCTTTTGGAATCGGAACTGTTCGGCCATACCAAAGGTTCGTTCACGGGCGCGATCAAAGACAAGGACGGATTATTCATGGCCGCCACGGGCGGGACGTTTTTCCTCGACGAAGTCGGCAACACTTCGCCGGCCATCCAGGTCAAACTTTTGCGCGTTCTCGAAGACAAGAAGGTGACGCCGGTTGGCGCGACTCTGCCGGTTGATGTCGATATCCGCCTGATCGCGGCCACCAACTCGGCCCTGGAGGACGACGTGAAAGCGGGACGTTTCCGGGCAGACCTGTTCTATCGACTCAATGTCATTCCGATCGTCATTCCGCCGTTGCGCGAACGGACCGAGGACATTCCGGTTCTGGTCAACCACTTTGTGGCGTCTTGCTGTCAGCGGGCAGGCATAGTCCCCAAGAGAATATCCGCCGAGGCCATGCACCTGCTTGTCAGCTACGCGTGGCCGGGGAATGTTCGCGAACTTGAAAACACCATTGAGAGGGCAATCCTGCTCAATCGGAGCGGCGCGATTGAAGTCGCCGATTTTCCGGAGAAACTGTCACAGGAAGCCCCCACCAATTTCATCCGGGAAGCCGATCCGGCGACCCCTACCCTCGAGTCGATCGAAAAGGCGTATATCCACTACGTCATGACCCAGACCGACGGCAAGAACGCCGAAGCGGCCAGAATCCTTGGGATTGATTCATCGACGCTCTACCGCAAAATCGACCGCTACGGCCTCAAGGGGCTGTTCGGATCGAAGGGGAAGTCGGCCAAGGACGACGAGTGATATTGCTCGGCTCTTAGCGCCGTTTACGTGGTATCAGGTGTCCTCACCTGACATTCCTTAGATCGCCGAAGAAGTCAGGCCGAGCTTGTCGAGGCCTCGCTTGAGGGACCGTCGGCGAGAAACCCACTCTTGATTAATCCCCTCACCTGTCACTTTCGACGAAGGGAATTGTTTGCATTGTCGAAAGTGCTGTAGTCATGATAAAGATGTCAATAAGACTCTCGCATTCTAATCCCAATCAATGAAGTCCCGCGTTCTGCGATCTTTTTCGCGAATTGCCCGTTCCATTCGGTCCGAATAGAGGGGGAAGATCGCCCCTTATTGCGCGACCCCGGTAGAGGCGGTTGCTACTCACTGGCGGGCAGGCGCTTAGAGAAAATGCAGTCTGTGCAGTAAAGACCGGTAACGCGGCACGGGTATTGCGAAACTGATATTGCGAAGGACAATCCCTGACCGAACAAAACACTCAGAGGAGGATTCACATGTTCAGCAAGTTTCACAATCGTGAGAAGGGTTTCACCCTGATCGAGTTGATGATCGTTGTCGTGATCATCGGCATTCTGGCCGCGCTGGCCATTCCGCGGTTCATGACGGCGACCACCCGTTCCAAGCAGTCGGAAGCCAAACAGCTTCTGAAGCAGGTCTATACCATGCAGCACGCGTATCGTCAGTCTTCCAACCCGCCCACCTACGGCGATAACGGCGTGACCATCGCTCCCGGCGGCGGTAGCTTCTCCACCATCGGCGTGGAAGTGATGACCAACAACCTGTACACGTACGTGATGGTTGCGGCTCAGAACACGTTTAGTTGCACGGCCACGGCCGACCTTGATGACGACCCGACGGTCGACACCTGGTTTATTAACGAGAACGGTGTCGTGACCTGCACGACCAACGACGCTACTTCGTGATGACTCATCCAGTTTGACACAAAGCGCCCCTCCGGGGGCGCTTTTTTTTGCCCGAAAAATGCATCTCCGACACCGCAACTCATGAGTGGCGAAGGAGCGCATCAGGCGACAGTGCCCTGTAGCACCCGCGGAACCACCTCTGGTTACGCCTGTCTTCAAGCCGACAGCATTGCATTCTGCAAAGTCGAATGGCAAATTGCCCGTTTCAAGCCGTCAAAAAATCGTGGGGCGACTCCCATTCGGCGGTGGGGACGAACCAATTGTGGCCGCAAGCGATTGGCAGGGTGGCGGTTACGGTCAGCGGCACCTGTTCAAATTTGTCTCGGCAAATCGGCACGGAGGTTGCAAAAATATCTGCCGGCAGGATAAAACAGAAAACTAACCTGATCACTCAGAGGAGGTTTTACATGTTCAGTAAGTTTCACAATCGTGAGAAGGGTTTCACCCTGATCGAGTTGATGATCGTTGTCGTGATCATCGGCATCCTGGCCGCGC
>JACRAV010000241.1 GCA_016213305.1 Candidatus Zixiibacteriota bacterium
CTCGGCTTGAAACATTCCATTCCAGTGGTGCATGATCTGGGAAGCGGGCTGGTGATTCCGTCGCAGATGGCGCTTGGCTATGTCGAAGCAACCGTCCAGGGGTCGATCCGCGACGGCGCCTCCCTCGTCTGTTTTTCCGGCGACAAAATGTTCGGCGGCGTGCAGGCGGGCATTATCGTCGGGCAAAAGCAATTCGTGACCCAACTCAAAAAGAACCCGCTCTATCGGGCACTCAGGGTCGATAAGGTAACCTTTGCCATGATCGAACGTCTGGCCCGCTCGTATCTTGAGGGAACCTGGCACTCCGACGTCAATCTCTGGTCGCTAGCCCTGACACCGATCGAACACCTGCGGCAACGAGCCGAGCAGATCATCAAGTCATGCGGACACGGCGACGGTCTGTCGGTGATCGCATCGGAAGCATACATGGGCGGCGGCGCCCTCCCCGAAACAACCCTGCCGTCGGTGGCCATTCGGATCAGCTCGACCCGCCCGCCGAACGACCTGATCGAACGCCTGCGAACCCTCACCCCGCCGGTGGTCGGCCGAGTCGCCGACAAGTGTCTCCTGCTTGATCTCAAAGCGGTCGATCCATCCGAGGACGAACATCTTGTGTCCGCTCTGGCAACCATCCTTTCCTGACGAATCGTCATGATCATCGTAGGCACCGCCGGACATATCGATCACGGCAAATCGTCGATTGTCAAACGTCTCACCGGCACCGATCCCGATCGGCTCCCCGAAGAAAAAGCGCGCGGCATGACCATTGATCTCGGCTTTGCCTTTTATCACACGCCGTCGGGGGAGGAGATCGGGTTTGTCGATGTTCCGGGACATGAGCGGTTTGTCAAGAACATGATCGCCGGCGCCGGGGGGATGGATGTTGTCATGCTGGTCGTCGCCGCCGACGACGGCTGGATGCCGCAGAGTCAGGAACATTTTCAGATTATCAAACTCCTCGGCGTTCGCCATGGTGTCGTCGTTATCAACAAGATCGATCTGGCGACCCCCGACTGGCTGAACATGATCGAACAGGATATTCGCGAAAAGGTAAAGGACTCGTTTCTGGCCGACGCCCCCTTCTTCCGTGTGTCTGCGAATACCGGCTCCGGCTTTGACGAGCTCGGTAATTACCTGAACGCCTTGCCTCAACGCCTTCGCGGTAAATCGGACATCGGCAAAGCGCGCCTCTATATCGACCGGTCGTTCATCCGCCCCGGTATCGGCGGTGTGGTCACCGGTACGCTTCGGGGCGGCGCGCTGTCGGTCGGCCAGCCGGTGTCTGTCTGGCCCAACCGTGCCACCGGCAAAATCCGATCGCTTCAAAGCGCCGGGCGCATCGTCGATACTGCCCATCCCGGCCAGAGAACCGCGGTCGCCGTAACGGGAATTGAAAAAGAACTCCTCGTGCGCGGCGGTGTCATCTGCGACCGCACCGACACCTCGTTCATCGCCGAACATCAGGTGTTCGCCTTGTATCTGCAGATGTTGCCCGAGGCGCTCGTTCCGCTCGAGGATCGACGGCGTGTCTTCGTGATGGTCGGCACCAGCGAAGTTGAGGGTGAAGTCCGCCTCTTCGGCTCGGAGCGCATACCCCCGGGCGGCTCAGGAATTGTCTTCGTCCGCCCCGACCAACCGTTGTATGCGCTGGCGGGGGATCGCTTCATTCTGCGTCTGCCGACTCCTATGGTTACGCTTGGCGGCGGCAAGGTGCTCGATCATCTCGAACACTTCCCGCGTCGCCGCGACCTGCCGTCGCTCGATTATCTCCGAAAGCGCCTCGGCGACAATCTTTCCGATTGGATTGAATCCGAACTGGAGAAATGCCTGTTCGTCCTCCGCGGTCAATTGATGGAACATGCCGATGTCAGCTTCGCTGAAGTCAGCGCCATCGCCGAAAAGCTTCTGGCCGATAAGAACCTCTTCCAATTTGGCGATTACCTCTGCCACGCCGCTTCAATCGAGCGTGAGGGAGAGGAGGTATCCCGACTGCTTGGCGAGGAATTGGGCCGCCAGCCGCATCTGAAGGGTCTGACCGCCGACTGGGTTGCCGCCGCTATCAACCGGCCACTCCCCCTGACCCGTACGCTTTTGGATTACCTCGTCTCTGCAGGTGTCCTAACCGCCACCGGCGATCTGTTCAATGTCGCTGGGCGCGGCTTGAGCATTAAAGGGGTGATCAAGGAAGCTCACGACAAAATGATGTCCGAATTGAAAACCTCTCCGTATGCACCTCCGACCCTTGAACAACTGGCCTCGCGGGGGAAAGTATTCCAGCAGGCGATCGCGTTTATGATCGACTCCGGCGAAGTGTACAAATGCGGCGCCGACTACCTGTTTCTCATGCCGGTCTGGTTGGAGATTGTTTCGTTTGTCAAATCACGCCTCACGTCCGGCGCGACCCTGGCGGTCGGCGATCTCAAGGAACGGTTCGGCCTGACCCGCAAATGGGCGATTCCGATTCTCGAAGAAACCGACCGCATCCGCCTGACTCAGCGTCAGGGAGATGTCCGAATCAAAGGAGACCGCTTCGATGCGTAAAACGCTTCTTTACGGCGGGCCGGTGCTTACTCAGGTCAATGGCCTTGTGGCCAATGCCATTGCCATCGACCGCAACCGGATCGTCGCTGTCGGGTGGGATTTACAGCACGCCCCGGCCTACAAATCATTCGCCAAATTCAACCTCAGGGGAAAGTGCCTCATCCCCGGTCTGGTCGATGCCCACGCCCATCTGTATTACTGGGCGCTGACTCTCGGTCGGGTCGATCTGCACGGATGCGCGTCGATGGATCAATGCCTCAAGCGCATTGCCGCGTTCGCGGCCACTCTGCCAAAGAGCGAGTGGGTGGTCGGCACCGGATACCAGCCGAATGATTTCAAAAAGCAGATTGAGCCGGATCGGTACATGCTGGACCGGGTGACCGGCGGACGTCCGGCATTCATCTTCTCCAAGGACGAACATACGGCGTGGGTCAACACCAGAACGCTTGAGCGTGCCGGAATAACACGTCGTACTCCGGACCCGGCCGGCGGCCGGATCGAGCGTTTACCCAACGGCGATCCGAGCGGCTTACTCCGCGAAGGCCCGGCCTTTGCCTCCGTGTATCGAATGATCCCTGTCAAAACCTTCACTCAGACAAGCCGACTGTGGCGTCGGGCGCTTGATCTTGCCTGGAAGAAAGGAGTCACCGGAGTTCATTCCTTCGACGGTCCCGATGCCTTTTCATTCTTCGAACGCCTGACCGAGCAAAACAAGCTGGGCCTCCGTATCAATGTCTATCCGCGCGTGGAGCACATTCACGAGTTGGAACAAGCACGTGTGCAATACGGACAGGGGACCGATTTTTTGCGCCTGGCAGGTATTAAAATCTTCGCCGATGGTTCACTGGGGAGTCGCACCGCCCTCTGCTTCGATCCATATAAAGGAACCAAAGGCAACTACGGCATCGAAACAACCACGAAGAAGGAAATGACCGCCCAGGTGAAACGAGCCGCCCGCCTTGGCTTCCCCTGCGCTATTCATGCCATCGGCGACCTTGCCGTTTCCAACGTTTTGGACGTTCTGCAGGCCGCACCAAAACTTCCCAGCAAGCGGCGGCATCGGATTGAGCATGTCCAGTTGATTCGGCGTCGGGACATCGCCCGATTCAAACGATTGGGCGTGGTTGCGTCGATGCAACCCTCGCACTGCGCCGCCGATGTCGCGATGGTGAGAAAATATTGGGGGGCACGCGGTCGCGACGCCTACCTCTTTTCCTCCCTCCATTCAGCCGGAGTGCCCCTCACCTTCGGCTCTGATTGTCCGATCGAACCGCTCGACCCGCTAGCCGGAATCGCGGCGGCGGCACGCCGTGTGCCCAGAAACAGCCGGGATCATTTCTACCCCAAAGAATCCCTGATCGCCAATCATTCACTCTTCGCCTTTACCGCCGGCGTTGCCTTCGCCAGCGGGGAAGAGGATTCGCGCGGGTACCTATTACCCGGATATCCGGCCGATTTTGTTATTCTTCCCGCCGACCCCGCATCCGTACCTCCCGGTCGCCTGTATGACATGAAAGTGCTGGCGACCGTCATCGACGGCGTCACCGTGTACGCCGATTCATCCATCCGCCTCTGAAATACCGCCGCCCATTTTAGATTGACATCTCTTTGTCACACCGGGATATTGTCCAAAGAAAGAGGGTCAAGACCATGAAGCGTATTGTCATACTGACCGGATGTTGTCTCTTCTTGCTACTGCCGGTGATCTCATACATTCTGCGAACGGTCGATAAGGATTCCCCTTACCAGATGGTGGTCCTGGCGGCGCTCGTGCCCGATAGCGTCAAGCCCGCCTCGCCGGCAACCCGTCCAATCATATACACCATCACCATCGACGGCGCCATTGGTGCGGTCACCGATGACCGCCTGGCCGATGCACTCGACCAGGCAGAAAACGCCGGAGCCGAACTGCTGGTGGTCATCCTCGACACACCCGGCGGTTTCACCCGTCCCACCTGGTCGATCTGCAAACGATTCCTGAACAGTCTGACTCCGGTCTGTGTCTATATCGCGCCGTCGGGCGCCCGTGCCGGTTCGGCCGGAGTGTATATGACCTACGCCGCGCACATTGCGGCCATGGCTCCCTCGACCAACATCGGCGCGGCCCACCCGGTGGGCGGCGAAGGGGAGAAGATCGACTCGATTATGAACGAGAAGATCACCAATGACGCGGTCGCTCAGATCAAAGCCGCCGCCGACAAGCGCGGCCGCAATGCCGGCTGGGCCGAGCGCGCTGTGCGGCAATCCGTCTCCATCACCGATAGGGAAGCGCTCGATTCCAACGTCATCAACCTGCGCGCGGAAAATCTGGACAGCTTGCTGGCCAAACTCAACGGCCGCGAGGTCGAGCTACCCACCGGCAAAAAGACACTTCATCTGGTGGACCCGGATATCAGGCCGATCAGTCAGTCCTTTGTCCAGCGATTTCTGGGCATGATCACTCAGCCCGATGTGGCCTTCATCTTATTTTCCCTCGGCGGGCTTGGCATTGTCTTGGAACTATATAACCCCGGCGCCATCCTGCCCGGCGTGGTCGGAGGCATCTGTCTCATTCTCGCGTTTTACTCCTTCCAGACCCTTCCGATCAATTGGGCGGGCGTCGCGCTGATTGTACTCGCCATCATTCTGTTTATCGCCGAAATCAAAGTTATAAGCCACGGCCTGCTCACCATCGGCGGAATTGTCTCGCTCTTCTTGGGGGGACTTATGCTCATAGACACCGTTGACCCGACCCTCCGGGTCTCGACCAGCGTCCTCATTACCGTGGCCGTGGCCATTGGCGCCCTGGCCTTTACGCTCGTGTTTCTCGTCGTCAAGGCCTCCCGGAATAAACCGTTCCTCGGCAAAAACGCTATGGTTGGCCGGACTGCCGAGGTCCGCGCCGACGGGTACGTCTATCTCGATGGCGCACTCTGGAAAGTCACCTGCGATGAATCCCTTGCGGAAGGCACAAAAATTGAAGTTGTTGATGTGGATCAACTCACCTTGAAAGTGAAACGAATCGGTTAGCAAGAAAGGAAGTAGTATATGGATGGAGGAGGTATCGGCTTCCCGGTCATGGCCGTACTGGTCATTTTCTTCGTCATTCTCTTGTTGAACATACTGAAGGTGCTTCGCGAGTTCGAGCGCGGCGTCATTTTCCGCCTCGGCCGCCTGCAGGGCGCCAAGGGACCGGGGCTTATTTTGCTCTGGCCGATCATCGACCGCATGGTGCGCGTCGATCTGCGCGTCATCACCTATGACGTCCCGCCGCAGGATGTCATCACCAAGGACAACGTATCGCTCAAAGTAAATGCGGTTCTCTATTTTCAGATCATCGACGCCAACCGCGCCATCGTCTCGGTCGCCAATTACTTTGAAGCCACCTCGCAGATCGCGCAAACCACCCTGCGGTCGGTGCTGGGCCAGCTTCAACTCGACGATCTGCTGACCAATCGCGAGAAGATCAATCTCGAACTGCAGAAAATCATCGATGGCCAGACCGAGCCGTGGGGGGTGAAGGTCAGCGTGGTCGAAGTGAAAAATGTCGATCTGCCTCCCGAAATGCAACGCGCTATGGCCAAGCAGGCGGAAGCCGAACGCGAACGCCGCGCCAAAGTTATTCACGCCGAAGGTGAAATGCAGGCCTCGCAGAAACTGGCCGATGCCGCGAAAGTCATGGCCACCGCCCCCAACGCCATCCAACTGCGGTACCTTCAAACCCTTACCGAAATCGCCACCGAGAAGAACTCTACCATCATCTTCCCGGTGCCGATCGACATCATGGACAGCTTGAAGAAATTCCTCGACCGGGGGGCTAGCCAAAGCTGATCGGGACGATCTATTCAATCACACACGGCAGGGGCGGAGGCCAGACGGCCCCCGCCTCTTTTTACTAAGTGACGGCATAACCCGTTGATTTCTAACTGATTGCGTCAATTTCCGGGTCGTTAGCCACCCTCGCCCACCGCAGTTTTTGCGCCCGACCCGCAAATGTTTTATGGAACTGTGTGGCCCATTATTAGTTAAATTTGGTAGTGAAGCCGGTTTGGTCAGGTCCCTTGGGTGGTTGGTCGCACCCCAATGGACTGCAAGAAAGTTGTTGACACGATCCGGCCGATTTCGTAGGTTATTGACGGACAAAGGTAAATCCCCACCCTCACTCTTTCTGGTTGCACTTTTTGGTCATATTGCAAACGAAGCAATTGTCGTATTGCGAATAGAAAACGGTTGGCCGCGGTTATGGAATGATCGCGGGATAACCAGACGTGAACCAGTTAGCCCCTAGGGGGTGAACCTTGATGAAGCGTTTTACCATCATCTCAGCCATCGCCGTCGTATTGGTAATTCCGGCATTGGTCTTTGGCGCGGCCAGCAAGTTTGCGCCGGGCCAGGCCGTTCTCGCCGAAAAGACGGTTACGGTCCCGCTTGAGATTGCCAACCAGGATGGTCTGACCGCTGTGGACATGGTCCTGCGCTATTCCGAAGGCGTGACTTTGAAGGAAGTCACATTTGCCGGAACCCGCGTGGAGTACTTTGACCTGAAGCTGTCACACATCGACGCCGCGAAGCGCGAAGTGATCGTCGGTCTGATCAATCAGGCCACGGCAACCCGCAAGCCCGAGTTGTCGGCTGGCGAAGGACCGATCGCCAATCTCGTTTTCGCGGTCGATAATCCGTCCGTGACCAGCATCACTCTGGAAGCCATTACCACCAAAAGCCCCGACCACTCGCTGACTTTTGTCTATCGCGAGAGCGCCAATGGCGTCACGACTTTCCGCAAGGAACAGCCGGAGTTTGGGCAAGTGTCTCTGGCGCTGGGCGCCGGTTCGGGATCAAGTCTGCCGAAGGAATACGCCCTCGAACAGAACTATCCGAACCCGTTCAACCCGACCACCAACATCGCCTTTGCTCTGCCTACAGCGGGTAGAGTCGAGGTCGCCGTGTTCAATGTCCTGGGACAACAGGTAAATTCGCTGGTAAGCGAAGACCTGCCCGCCGGCAACCACACGATCGTGTGGGACGGCCGGAACAGCCAGGGTGAATCGGTCGCCAGTGGTATTTACTTCTATCGCATTGTGGCCGGCGATTTCAGCCAGACCAAAAAGATGATGATGCTGAAGTAGGAAAGCGAAGTACCTGATCGTATAGCACGTTCAATAAAGCACGGAGAGCCGCATTCCTCGTCAAGGATGCGGCTCTCTTCATTTTGGCGGACAGGGCCGTTGACTCGTGCGCGGCCGACGTCCTGAGACTGTCCAATGAGATGCAAAATACGTTGTGTCGGTTCTTGCGTCATCTCCGAAGTAGATGACGTGTGAACCGACACCTCTTGGAACCCAATAAGTTGGAGAGTGGCGGGTCTCACGTCCGGCAGGGCCGGGCGAAGAACCCGCCGCAACTTTCATTGCTCATGGGACAGTCTCTCCCCGTCTGCCCCGGGAGCGCTACCGTATCGCCACCGGCTCCAGGTCCGCATCCACAGCAGGGGAGACCTCGACAATTACCGGCGTCTCGCCGGACTGCATACTCACCTTCACCGACGGTCGGTTCCGGGCCGAGGTGTACCGGGCCGTGATCATCGCCGCCTTCAGAATATTATCCTGTGTGGCCGGCCCCACCAACAGCGTCACCGGCGAACTGACATCAACCGCTTCGAGCAGGTGATGGTGCGGCTGGCGATACGCCATGATCCGCTTATTGTCGTCCTCATTTCGCCCCACAATCACTTTGGTCGCGGCGTCGAGCCGAAAATGCCTTCCCGCCCTCAGCAGATTCAAGTCGTCGAAGGTAATTCTATCAGTATGTGCAATCAGATCGCGCAAACGATTGGAATACCCCTCGTCCGTCAGCAAACACCCCGAGGCGGGATTGGGGTAATCCTCAAGTCCAAACTCCCGCGCCAGCTCGATCTGCCGGTGCCGCCCGCGCCCGGTTATTCCCTCCAGCTTTTCCCGATCCACCATGCCGCTCAACTCCGGTGCGGTCGGCGCCAGTACTTTCGCCGAAAGAGGGCGCAAAACCCGGCCCGACAACCCCGTCTCCTTCAGCACCAGATTCATCTTGTCCTTGACCTGCGAGAACGGCCGCTGGCCCAGCACTTCACCCGTGATGATGAAATCCGCGCTCACCAGTTCCATAAAGTTCTTTGCCTCGGTGAGCATCAGGATACGGCAATCCACGCACGGATTCATGTGCGCACCGTACCCGAACTTTGGTTTCGACACGATATCGACAAACTTCTGCCCCAGATGCATCAGCTTGACGTTAAACCCGAACTTCTCAGCCGTCGGATACGGGTTGGAGCCGCACGATGACCGGTCGCCCAGATCACACCCGAAGTGCGTCATGAACGTCAGCGCGGTCACCTCGATATCCTGCCGGAGCATCAACAGCACCGCCAGCGCCGAATCAAGCCCGCCCGAGAAGAGCGCTATGGCGTGGCCCCGTTTGCGCCCTTCCTTGTTGTAAAACTGCTTCGGCTCAACCGCCGGATTGGTCAATCGTGTATCCATTTAGAATGATAGACTCCTTAACACCATGTAATATACGCCTTGACGGGGGCTGGCGGAA
>JACRAV010000238.1 GCA_016213305.1 Candidatus Zixiibacteriota bacterium
ATCGTCGACTTGCCCGGAGCTCCAGCCCAATTCTCGCGCAATTGCCTCAGCGAGGCGGCTGACCCGGTCGGTATGACCGGCGGTATACTTATCGCGCGCTTCGATGGAATTGGCCAGAGCGCGAATGGCATGGATGTACGAGCGATTCAGATCGTCATAGAGGCGGCCGTTTTCAATTGCCGCCGACGCCGACGTCGCCAGAATCGTCAACACGTCGAGCTGTCCCGGCGTCACCATCCCCAGCTTTTCTGCGACAACGGCATTGACAACGCCGTTCAGCTTGCCACGGATCAGAATCGGGTGGGACACAAAAATCATCGAGCCGTGTTCGGCGCATCCGGGCTTTACCGAAACGACTGCTCTCCCCGGCTCGGAGTTGAGGGAACAGCGAATTGTTTCACTGTCGCACACCGCGGCAATGCAGGCATCGGTGTCCCCTTCAGCAATCGTATGCTCAACCTCGCCGGTCAGAGGATCGGCGATAATAATCGCGGCCGCCGTAGCCGAAAGCTCGCGACGGCACGATTTCACGATCATTTCGAGATATTGCTCAATATCCATCCCGCTCATGCCGGCGCTGGCTATGCGGAGAAACTCGACTTGCTCTTTGAGACGAATGTTTTCCCGGACTATTCGCTGATGTGCCAGGCCGCGCTTAATGGTTGTCTTGAGAAATTCGAGCTTGAACGGCTTGACGAGGAAGTCGTACGCTCCCTTTTTTAACACCGATATTGCCAATTCGATGGTAGGAAGCGCCGTCATAAGGATGACAATTGCATCTCCCTGTTTCTCGCGAACGCTGTCGAGTCTCTCAACCCCTGAGCGCTCACCCATCATGATGTCGGTCAGCACCAGGTCGACCCGATTTTCGGCAAGCCATGCCAGAGCTTCGACCGGATTGGTCATCGAGATGACTTCATAGTTGTCAGACGACAAACACTCCGCAATGATATTGCAGATGTAGGTTTCGTCGTCGACGACCAGTATGCGGGTTTCAGCGGTTTTCATAGCTTTGATATAGTAACCTTCTTCTCAGCTTAAAGTCGGCGGTTTGGCCCTGCGAGAACAGGCCTAACTGTAAATCTGTCTGATATTTGCGCTTAGAGCGGCGGGCTGAAGAGGGTCCCCTGTTTCAGCTCTGAAAGGGCGTGCGCTCATGAAACGAACGTGCCTCTGGGCTATCGGCAAAACCCCATAAACGGGGGGTTCAGAGATTGCACAGAGAGCCGATAATCGATATATATGAAAATGACAACCGCATCTCAAAGGAGCTTGAAGATGATTTCCCGCGTCATATGCGGCGTTATATGCCTGCTTGCACTGACAGCCACCACGCCCCTGAGCGCGGCTACAAAATCCAATCCCACGGCGGTGCGAATACAATCGCCGATCCTCGGCGACTTGCGCGTCGGTCAATCGCTGGCGACGGCCTCAGCCTGCTCGACCGGTTCGGACACGGCTTATTACTGGATGATTAACGGCTGGGTCTATGGAAACGAACTGTACAAGGGGTACGTTGACCCCGCTCACTGGTGTCCTGGTCCATATCCGTTCACCGTCGAAGAAGTCAACATGCCAATGTATCTTAAGGCGGGTTCAATAATCAATGTCTCGGTTGACGTTGAAGCAGTTGACCCCACAAACCCCAGTTGTCCGGTTCCCGGAAATCTATTGTCAATTTCGTCAAGTTATGACCTCGGACCGGCGCCAGTATCAGGTATTTACAATCTCTGGATACCACTTGATTCACCGGTGACCGTCGACGGCCCTTTCTTCGTCGGCTTCTTTATTGGCAATATCATCAATCCCAGCGTCGACACTGTCGCTCTCATCACCGACAACTTTCCCGAAGCATGCAACAGTTATAATATCTGGGACACCACGATTGGATTCGTGGATCTCGACAATAACGACATATTCGATTTCCCCGGAAAACTGATGCTCTATTGCAGTGGCACAACCGGCGGCTTCGGCGGCACTGCCCCTGCCCCAGCCGGCGCATTGCTCTCTCCCAAAAAGAGCGACTATCTCATGGGCTCGACCGATTTCTGGTTCAACGAAACCTCCAATTCGAAGATATTGAGCTACGCCGCTTTTGAATGGAGAATCGGTACTGGCGCCTGGACAGAAATTTCCCGCGACTACGACGGCGCCTCCCCTCTCCGCGACGGCGTGACCGCCGCAACCGCCGGAGAAGGCTGGAGCTATTCATGGAATCTTGCCGGAGTGACAGAAGGGTTACGGCAAATCAAGGCTACTGTCATCGATACCCTTGGCCGCAAAGCCGCTGACAGCTTTAACGTCTTCTTCGAGCCGACCCCGCCGCTGAATGGCATAACCTCTCCGGCCAACGGCGCCGATTTCTGCCCGCAGACGAATTACATCTTCTCTACTTCAGACGAGAATATGCAGTTCATCGAGCTGTACAAGAAGGATGCACAGACAACTTTCGCCCTGGGTCTTCCCACCATGAACCAGGCCACTGTCGGCGACGCCAACGGCAACATTAACGACGGCAACCATGCCGCCGGCAATGAATATGGCGACTACTATTGCGGACCGGTCGCGGCCGCGATAGCAATTAAGTATCTCGCTGATCACGGCGTCCCCAATATCATGGACAGTTCCGGAGTCACGCTCACAATCTCGAAGGTCGCTGAAAAACTTGCCGCCAGTTTCAAGACTCGTGCAAACAAAGGAACCTATGACAACAGGTTCTTTGGCGGTTTGAAGGAATATCTCTTCAACACCGGCGACGAGGCGACTCTTGGCTTTGATCGCAATCCCAGTTACTTCGACATTCGCATCTGGGTTGAAGAAGAAGGACGTATTGCCATGCTCGGTCTCGGCGGCAATCCAGGCCTCTGGGTGACGGTCAACGGGTTTTCGGGGTGGCAGAATGTCGATTCGACCTACACCATTTCCATCTCGAATCCGCTCACGGGAACGATTCAATCGACCACAATCCGCAACACAGTGTCGGGATCGGAACTTCTGGTGAGCGGAGTCTGGCATACTGTTGATATTATGGTATCGCTCCTTGCCAAGACCTGGGTCCCTACGCGCACCCTTATCGGCGCCGACGCCAGCAGCGCCAACGGATGGTCGATCAACTGGACGCCCGCCAATG
This sequence comes from Candidatus Zixiibacteriota bacterium, assembly GCA_016213305.1. Classification (GTDB taxonomy): domain Bacteria; phylum Zixibacteria; class MSB-5A5; order GN15; family FEB-12; genus JACRAV01. The sequence goes on from JACRAV010000238.1 coordinate 3,131, forward strand.
TTACCGAAGGAAATCTCTATTTCTTCCGGGCCAGAGGAGTTGACCTGACCAATTACAGCAAGACTGCTACAATCATGATTCAATATGACTGCTCGAACTTCTTTACCAAAGGCGATTACACCGGAGACGGGTATGCGAACATTGTGGATTTGGCATACCTGATTAGTTATTTCGGAAATAAAGGTCCGGCGCCGAGCGGCGGCATCTATCGTGCTGACGCCAACTGCGACAACTATGTGAACATCGCCGATATGATTTATTACATGAACTATCTCTTTGGCAAGGTTGCGGCGCCCTGCCATTGATCATACTGCATCCATAACGCCAAAGGCGCTCCGCTCATCGCGGGGCGCCTTTTTTTTTGTAATGCTACACTTCAAGTAGATACTGTCTTTCATGTCAATGGTTGGTAGGCAGGTTTAAACCGGTAACACACAGCTTGCTGTGTGACGCTTTCGGTCGGAAGTACCCCCAGCAAGGGGGGGCGACCAGACCCAGGCATCTCCCGACTCATTCACGTTGTACACACACTCTTGTCGGATTTCTCAACCCGACTGCACTGGGATTCGGAACGCCGACCTGCCGAAGACTTTTGAATCGTCCCCTTCTCTCCCCCCAGCGCCTCCTTGCGGACGTTGTCGAGCATCGCCCAGAACTTTTTCTGCGACGAATCTGCCGGCGCCAGTTTGCGTCTGAATTCAATCATCTTGATAAAATCACCCACCTTCACGTTTTCATTGATACTCTTCAACAGCTCCTGGTAATACCGTCGGATTAGCTCATCCATAAGGGTGAGGTCTTCAGGCATTCCTTCGATGCTGAAATCCGTTCCCGGCGCCAGAGGCGCGCCCTTTTTTCTTGCCGGCGTTTTTCCTGCCACCCTACGAACCCATCTCCACGATGTACAGGTCTACCGTCACCGCCTCGCTGGCCGATTCATCGCGGGCGATAACAAAATCCGTGGCGCCTTCGTCACCAATGATATACGCTCCATAGTTGCTTCTCGATTTTACGATGACAACCGGCGCACTGAGTGAGGTCGGGAGCTGATTGCCGCGGTGGTCAATCAGATCGGCGTAGTTTATTCGCTGAACGGTCTCGCCGATGTCGCCGGTACCGTAGTACACAGCCTTGCCTGTTGCAACTAAATCGACCGCCGCAAAATCGATGGTTTCCCACTTGGTCAGCCCCCATACCGATACGTTTTTGACTATCCACGACCGATGCGATCTCGCTTTGTCATATCCTGAGATTATCATAGCTATCCTTTCGTTGGAGAGTTCGGCCCTGAAGGTGCCGGACGAAATCCGCGCACGAGCCGTTCCGCCCTCTCGGCATATCCCTCGGCAAGTTTCACCCACATGTGCGACACGGAGTCATCTCCTGTCTGCCGCGCCAACTCTCTCGCCGCGGCTGTCCTGCAAACCACATCAAGTGCACGATACGTTGCCGCCGCCTGAATAACCGCATCACCGGTGAACGCTTTCTCAGGATCGACCTCGGC
>JACRAV010000231.1 GCA_016213305.1 Candidatus Zixiibacteriota bacterium
AAGGGCCGGATGACCTCCGGCGTGGCTTTCAATAACTGACCGGTCGATAACGATTTATAGATTATATTTGGGTCGGGAAGAAACAGGAACTTTTTCGGTATTCAAGGGTAGATACCTTTAGAAACCAGTAACAGAAGGTTGACATGGCTAAGGAAACCGAGAAAGACATCGATTTCGCCCTGATGAGGGCGGTCCAGCACGGCGACATGGTGGCGTTCAATACGCTGGTCGACCGGTACAAAGACCGATTGATGAATGTGATCGGTCGGATGCTCTCCTCTACCGAAGAGGCGGAGGATATCGTTCAAGAAACTTTCGTGCGGGTGTATCAGCACCGCCAGTCGTTCAATTTCCAGCATTGTCTTTCGACCTGGATTTACACGATCGGTCTTAATCTGGCGCGCAACGAACTGCGCAAGCGGCGCAAGTTCAAGTTCTTCGAGATCGGAGATATGCAGGGAAACGAACCGGAACTGTCCGTCGAAATGAAAATGCCGACCCGTCTTCCGGAAACAATAGATTTGGCCGTGAAACAACTTCCGGCTAAATATCGCGAGGCGTTTATTTTGCGCGATGTCGAGGAGATGCCGTACGAGGAGGTCGCCAAGGTCCTCGATGTGCCGTTGGGGACCGTCAAGTCCCGCGTCAATCGCGCCCGTTTGATGTTGAGAGATGCGTTACAGCCAAAGATGGAGGAATATCATGCATTGTCGAAGAGTACGCTCCTACCTGTCGGCCTTCTCTAATGATGAGCTGATCGGGGCGCTCTTGAGAGAGGTGCGCGAGCACCTGGCGACATGCCCCGAATGTCGGCGCGAGGAGGCGGTCTATCGATCGATTCGCCTGTCCGCCCGTCAGTTTTCCGACGGTCACGTCAAGCCGGATTTCAACACCCGCCTGATGGACCGTCTGGCCCAGGAACGATTTGCCGAGACGCGGACCAAAGCGTATCTGCCGCATCGCGCGCCCCGCATCTGGTGGCGCCTGGCTCCGGTCGCGGTGTCGGCGGTGGCCGTTTTACTCGTGGCCATCAGCTTCATCAAATCGCCCGACGATCAGAACACCCCGAAGCCGCCGGATTTCGCACAGACCGGACAGGACAACTCGTACCTGACCGTTCAACCGCGCGGCAATCCGAATATGACCGCCAATCTGAAGCCCGACTGGTCATTGAATAATCACATGGCCCAGTCCGACCGGCTGTCCCGCCTGACCAACTCGATGACCGAGGCCTCCGCTTTTAGTGATCAGGATATGATCCGCCGGCTTCAACCCGGCCTGGTCATACAAAACGGCCAGCCCTACCTGGTCTTTTTCTATCGTGAGCAACCGGTAATCAGAGTGTACGATCAGCCCGGTTCCACCAACGCCGCCTATAAGGAGAGCGACAGGGTTTATAGATCATGAGAACTTCCCTCGTGGGGGCCGTCGGAAAGTCGATCACCATCATCTTTTCGGCGGTCTTTTTTGCCGGCGCCGCCCAGGCAGGTGACGCGCCGCTCCAGCAACTTGAAGCCGGTCTGAGCAATCTGATCTACCGGCTTTCACGGTCCATCGTTACGGTCGAAGCCACGCGACCGATCCCCGGAATGATTCCCGGTTCAAATGGTCTGTTAATCCAATCTTCCGTCAGCACCGGTTTGGTGTATGATTCTCTCGGCCACATTCTGGTGGCGGCGGAGTCGATTTCCGGATACGGCCAGATCCAGGTTACCGGCGAGGATCGCTCCGTCCCGGCCAAAGTCGTGGCCGTTGACTACAAGAACAATATCGCCCTGCTCATGCCGGATATCCCGGTTGGCGCTCCCGTCACTATCGGCGAACCCTCCGTCTGTGCCGGTCAGATGGTCCTTGCTCTGGCCAACGCCTACGGCCTGCGTGCCTCGCCCTCGGTCGGCTTTTGTGCCGGTTTGCGTCCCGACGGCTCCCTGCAATTCTCTCTGCCGACCTTGTCCAGCGCCGCGGGTGGGGGCGTCTTTGACCTCTCCGGAAATCTGATCGGCCTGGTTACCGGCGATCTGGGGAATCCTTCGCGAATCGCGCTCGCTTTCCCGGCGCGAAAACTTCCGGGTGTGGTGGAGTATTTGCTGAACCATGGTTCCCGTCTGGTCGGGTTCATCGGTGTCGCCTCTCGTTCAATCGTCATCGATCCGCCCACGAATGGCGGCGGCGGTGGACCGGTCGTGCCCGCCGGCATCCGGTCCGATCACATGCCCGATCGCGCTGTGGTGGTCGTCAATGTTATGCCGAGTTCCCCAGCTTCTCAGGCGGGTATTCAACCCGGTGATCTTATCCTCGAACTTGGCGGAAGAACCGTCTCAGGTTCCGGCGACCTGGCCGCGCTCGTCGCTGATCTCGTTCCGGGGCAGACTATCCCCGTCAAGCTGGTGAGACGGGGGATGGTGGTGATCGCCAGGGTGCAGATCGGCCGGAGACCGTCCCAGCTCTCAATACCACAACTTTCCGGCCGGACCGGCCGTGATCGGGCCACCGACTCCTTATTTCGTCTGCTGGAGCGCCTCAAGGAAGAGATGTCCCGCGTGGAACAACGACTCCAGTTAATCGACTAATTTCAAATTGCCTTCGGGCGTTGGTGGGCCGTACCTTCCCGGTGTGAACGACCGTCCAACTCCATGCCCCTACCCTGATTGGGTGAACACCTTCAGTTCGCAGTCGATTGAACCCTGGCGTGCCATGGTCATCTATTCGGCCACTATCGCCTCCGGTGACGAGGCGGCCATCTCCCTGGCGCTGACGCTGTCCCGACGGGCAGGGGTGACGCGCGAATCGCTCTACGAAGTCATTCTCCAGTCATACCTGTTCCTCGGTTTTCCCCGGATGCTGGGTGCGGCCGAACTCCTCGCGGAGGACTGGCCGGGGCAGAACGGAAGCGGTCCCCGTCAGCCCGACTTGCAAATTGAGTCCTGGTGGCGGCGGGGAGAGGAGAATTTCAAACAAGTCTATGGCGACAATGCCCGCCGCCTCAAAGACCGGGTGGAGTCATTCGCCCCCGAAGTCTTCGACTGGATGATCTTCGAGGGGTACGGCAAAGTGCTGGCCCGTCCTCAGCTTGAAATGCCCCTGCGGGAACTGTCGATCATTGCCTTCCTGATGGTGGATGACCGCCCGAGGCAACTGCTCTCTCATATCCGGGGCGCGCTTCGCGTCGGCGTGCCCCCGGTCCGGATTGTACAAGCTATTGAAGACCTTCGCGCGGTGGCGCCGACCGCCCATGCGTCGGCTCGGCAGATGCTTGTTCGCTGTGGGGTTGGATAATGCGGCTCTGGAAGAAAATTACGCTGATAGTCCTGTCGGTCGTGGCCCTTGTCATGCTGGGCGGGTATATCTATCTGTTCCCCATGCATGGCCTCGAAAAGAGTGTCAGCGCCAAACTCAATGCCCTGCTGGCCAAACGGACCGGCTTTCAGGTTTCCATCGGAGCGATCCGGGGCGATGTCGTCAATCAGCTGATCCTCGAAGACATCGAAGTCATCTACCATGATTCGCTCGAATCTTTCCTGGCCGTCCGGGCCGGACGCCTCACCGCGTCATATTCATTCACCAACCTCTGGCATCAGAATCTCCGTTTTTCGCTCGTTCAGATTGATTCGCTGTCGCTCCATCTGAGAAAGGACACGCTCGGCCGTTTTCTCCCCACCTTTGCAAGTTCGACAGACACCGGGCCGGGCGAGCCGCCCTCGTTTTACATCGGCACCTTTCTCTTGAACGAAGCCGCCATCGACTATCACACCCCCGCCGATTCGATCAGCGCCGAGCACCTGTCGCTGGAGGCCTCGTTCCTCATCGAAGAGGGGACCTACTCGCTCGATATCAAGCGGCTCCAGATGGTGGCCGAACGCCCGCAGGCCATTGTCAGGGATGCCGGCGGCAAGATGACCTTCAGCAACGGCAATCTGTATTTCGAAAATCTTCACGTCTGGGCCGACAGCACCCATGCCAATTTCACCGGACTCCTCGATGTGCGTCATCAACTCGGATCGGTTGAACTGCAGGCCGACAGCGTGAATCTGGCCTCCCTGCGCAAATTCGGCGGGCCGGAATTATCAGGGATGGTGAATCTCAAGGGAACGCTCGGCCGCGACACCGCCGGTCTGCGCGGACATCTCGCCATCGCCGGTACTTTTCTGAGCGCGAAGTTCAATGACATGAAGACCAGCTTCCGCCTGAGGGGAAAACGACTTGTCCTTGATACTATCCGGGGAACCTGGTTTGACTCCTCGCTCGTGAACGGTCGCGCGAGCATTGATTTCGGCGTCTCGCCGGAATCATATTCGGTGGAGATGGACCTGCAAAAGTTCAACCTGCGGCGGCTTATCCCCAACTCATTTCCCTCCGATCTGAGCGGACATGTCGCGATAGAGGGGAAGTCGCTCCGAAATCGCGACCTGTCGCTCTTGATCACCACCGACATTTCAGAATCGTCTTTTGACACCTACCCGATTCAGGAGGCGCACGGACAACTCCATGTGACCACCGATTCCATTCGGTTTCTGGATGCCTTTGCCGTCCGCTACTTCGAGAACTGGCTGACGGTGGACGGCATAGTGGAGTACCGGGGTTTGATGGACCTGAACGTGACCGGCAATATCCCCCGGCTCGACCGCTATGCCGGAATGTTCTTCATCAAGGAACCGGCGGGGCGGTGCCGCCTCAACGCTACTCTGATCGGGAAAACCTCCGATCCCGATGTCCGCGGCTCTCTTTCCTCCGACTCCATCTGGCTCTACCAGATGTATTCCACCGGTCTAACATCTGAGATCGATATCCCTCACTTCTTCACCGTGCCGAGCGGTCAGGTGCGATGCCGGTTCGGGGCCGGGACCGCCTGGGATATCCCCTACGATTCCACCCTCCTGACCGTGTCGCTCGATTCCGGCCACGCCCGCATTGATTCACTGTTGTCCCAGAACAAGTATTCGTCCCTGTCCGGTCGCGGAATCCTTCACTATGTCGCCTACCCATCGCCCTTGACCATTGATACCCTCAGGTGGACTCTCTTCGGTCAGCGCTTCTACAATCTTGGCGCCATAACGGTCGATGTTGACAGCGCCGGATACAACTTCCGCAACGCCGGCATCACCGATGGCCGCGGACGACTCGATGTCACCGGACGAGTCAACTATGACGAGTCCCTGGACGCCACTCTCACCCTGAGCCACACCCAAATGGCCCCCTGGGTGCATCTGTTTCGCTCCGACTGGCCGGTGGGCGCGCTGGCCTCCTGCCGCTTGCAACTCGGCGGGAATCTCGATCGCCCCCAGTTTGTCGGACTCGGATCGCTTGATTCGCTCGCCTACAAGGACCTCCGGCTCGGCGACATGACCTTCGCCGTGCAATACGCCGACCGCAAAATGACCCTCGATTCGCTGGTCGTCCTCTCCGATCCCGGCGTCTATCGCGCGCAGGGAAATTTCTCCGTCGATCTCGCCCTGACTCAACGGCCGA
>JACRAV010000232.1 GCA_016213305.1 Candidatus Zixiibacteriota bacterium
CTCCGCGCATTCTGTCTTGAAAAGATCGCCCCGCAGGCCGAGACGATCGACCACGTGCAGAGATTTTTGACCGAGCATATCGGTCCGATGACCGAGTTGGGGATTCTCTCCTGCCTGATTCCCGAAAAATACGGCGGCAAGCCGGTTGATACGTTATCGTACATCATCGCGGTGGAAGAAACCAGCCGGGTGTGCGGCTCGACCGGGATCACGGTGGCGGCGCACAATTCGCTCGGATGTTTTCCGATTATCAAATTCGGCACCGAAGAACAGAAGCAGAGATATCTGCCACGGGCCGCGAAAGGGGAACTGCTGGCGTTCGGCCTGTCCGAGCCGGAAGCCGGTTCCGATGCGGGGGGGACCAAGACTTTCGCCAAACGCGAGGGAGACCACTGGATAGTCAACGGGAGCAAGTGCTGGATTACCTCGGCGACCAAGGCGTTTGCCACGGTCGCCACGGCGCGGACCTCCGATGACCCCAAAGACCGGACCATCACCACGTTCATTCTGGACAAAGACGCGCCCGGATATGCGGTCGGGAAGAAAGAGAACAAGCTCGGTTTGCGCGGCTCGGACACGGCGTTTCTGCATTTCGACGACATGAAAGTCCCGCTGGCCAATCAACTGGGCGAGGTCGGGCAGGGGTTCAAACAGATGCTGATCACGCTCGACGGCGGGCGCATCTCAATCGGCGCCATGGCGCTCGGACTGGGCCAGGGGGCGTTCGATTGCGCGGTCAAGTACGCCGCCAAAAGGGTGCAGTTCGGCAAACCGATCGCGGATAATCAGAGCATCCAGCATCGCCTGGCCGATATGGCGACCGAACTCGAAGCCGCCCGACTGCTGATTTACGAAGCCGCCATGCTCAAGGATGCCGGCAAGCCGTTTGGAAAACTGTCGGCGATGTGCAAGCTGTACGCCTCGGAGGTCGGCACTCGTTGCGCGACCTCGGCGATGACGATTCTGGGGAGTATCGGGTATCTGACCGGCCCGTATCCGGTGGAGCGAATCTGGCGCGATGTGAAGTTGTGCGAGATCGGCGAGGGGACATCGGAGATACAGCGGCTGGTGATTGCGCGGGAGTTGCTGAAGGCGGTGCAGTAGATATCGTAGCGCACTGCTACGCGGTGCGCTATATGCCTGTGGCTGATATGTGCGCGGCACACGTTCTCGTGTGCCCGTCTTCAGCAGAGGCAGACAGAATGTCTGCCCCTTGAGGGATTCCATGTTGTGTAAACGGCATATAGCTCTTGTAACGGCAATGACTTGCTTGCTTGTCCTGCAGAGCTGCAATGCGCTGAAGAAGGACAAGCCGTGGACGCCCACGGCTCAGCAGTGGGAAGGCGCACTGAAGGCACTTGCGAAAGCTTCTTTCCCAATAAGATACTCCGATTCACTCAATTGGCCCGATACCGTCACAGCATCCAGAGATTTCCTTGTGACTTCGCAGAACTTCTTCGCAACTGTTTTGAGTTGGAGATATGACTCACAGCTGTTTTGCCGAGGTATGATTGGACGGTATGGGAAGGGCGAACTGAAATACATATCAGTTGGGCCTGAGCTACTTACGGGTGCGCCTCAGATTAACAACTATCAGCGGCTCAAAAGCAGTGACTCGCTTTGGACCATTTTGTCGGAGGGGGAATTTTGGAAAGCAGATAATCCCGACTGGGATGAGCCGCTTCGGAATCCATCCTGGATGTGTGACCATTATCATCGGTCTTTCAATATGGTGCGATATCTTGGTATTGATCGCTTGAGCCCGGTTCATTCTCGAAAGGCCCCAACGCCTGATTGGGGCATCTGGCTCGGCGACCTTGGTTACGTTGCGTTCAGCAAGGGGTCACATATGTTGCTCTTAGGCAAGGATTCTGTATGTGACGACTGTACGGTGGATTGGGTCGAGTATCACGGAGACTTCTTTGCTTCGATAGTGAGTGTGCGATTGGGAGGAGAGCGGATTTATCAAGCGATCGCGGGTCGACATTTCGGCGACAGTATCTTTTACAGGCGATTGCTGGACAAGCCGCGGCTGGTGGCTGGGCAGGAATTCGGTCAATACACGCATCTCACGCGGGCAGACTCGCTGTGGACATTGGTGGGCCCACGGGAATGGTGGGAAAGTGAACGATCCCTTCAGCAGATGTTTGACCAAGCCGCTAAGTTCTATGTACGAGATAGTATCGAAGTGTACCGATTCCCGCTGAAATGAATTTCGTGCGCGGCACGTATCCTGCGTGCCCGTCTTGAAAGGGGCAGACAGGATGTCTGCCGCCCACAATTTGGAGGAGCAGAACAAGGTTATGAAAGCGAACCTGCCCGCAATTCTTTTGATTGTATTATTGGGGCTGTGCGGATGTCTTAACCTGCGACCTTCGACGGAAACTCTAGCCGCTCGCAGACTGATCGGAACGTGGGAAGAGATGTTCACAGAGACGTTTCCCCCCGAGGTAATCATTCCCGAATATCCCAACAGTACACGCGCGGTCACGTTTATTTCACGTCTTACTGTCTCAGACGTTTCCTTTCGCATAGAGATTCGCGAGGCAGGCGGTGACAGCAGTCGGTGCTTTGTATTGAAGTGTCCCTACCAGATATCCGCAGATACCGTGATACTTCTTGTGACACATGGCCAGAATCCCTCAAGGATTACGAGAAATCCATATCGGTTTATTGCCTGGCCGGACAGTCTACATCTTGAAACTCTGCCTGTGGAACTAGAGGGTGCCCCGTTTGTTAACGGGCATCGACCTAAGGCGGTACCGAGTCCGGGATATCCTTGGTGGATTCAATCCCTATACAGAGAGGCCTTCGGTGGCAGAACATCCGGGACGTTCTATCGCAAGAGGTGATTGACGATTCTGAAGGCGACCCTGTACCCCCGGCTTTCTTCATCATAATCCCGACGCCCCCTCCGTCATCCCGGCCGAAGAGCCGGGATCCAGCCCGTGATTTTAGCGTTGTGCGCGGCACGTATCCTACGTGCCCGTCTTGAAAAGGGGCAGACAGGATGTCTGCCGCCCACAAATTCCCCCGCAACTCGACATGCTTTCCGTCTCCGCCCCTATTGTTGGTAGAGAAGGGAAAATAGGTGAAAAACACGATCGCCTCGGGAAAATGTAAAACGAAGCCATTCCCATGCTGTCTCTCAACAACTTGCGGAGGCGATC
>JACRAV010000233.1 GCA_016213305.1 Candidatus Zixiibacteriota bacterium
AGCGCCACGACGATCAACAAAATGATCCCCCGCCAGGGTTGGCGGACGGAAAACGGGCGAAGGGCTATCAGCACAAACAACAGTACCAGCGCGACATTGGCTCCCGAAACCGCCAGTACGTGAAGCGTGCCGCTGTCGCGAAACAGCTGATAGACCTCCTTGCTGATCTGGCGCGTCTCTCCCAGAAGGAATCCCTTGGCCACCGCCGCGCTCTCAGTCGAAAGATTCCGCTCCAGCGCCCTCAGAATGTGCTCGCGAATCTGATCCACTACCGCATAAACTCCATAAGCCGGTCGCCGATCGATCCGAACATCGAGCAACGTCGGCAGATACACCGTCCCCGCCACGCCTTTCAAATTCAGCCGGCGCAGATACACACTCCTGCGAACCCCGGCGGTATCAACGAAATATATCCGCCCGTAAAACTCGATCCGATCCCCCCTCTGAAGCGCGGTGCTGGTGTCGGTCACTTTCAGGAGCACACGCCCTTCGGTCTGCCGCACCCGGTTGGTCAGGATCGAATCAAGATCTATCAGATACTCAGTGCGATTATCCCGCAGATCGGGCCAGTCGGCGACCGAACCGTACAGTCGCACTATCTCCTTGGTCGATACCAGCCGGCTGACATGATTTGGGCCGCGTTCGCAATATCGAATGACAAAGAAACATCCGGCCAGACTTCCCAGCGCCAGTGCGCCAAGAACGGCCGAGATTTGTAATCGGCGACGTGAAAGAAAGGCCAGCGCAACCAGACCGGCGGTCAGGCCGAATATCAAAAACAGCCAGGGCGGAAACTGGAAGCGGTCGGCCAGAACGATACCGAGGATAACGGCGCACAGAGGTGGAATCGCAGGATATTTGCGAAACATACCGCCGGTTCCACCCCTACCGCTTCAGCAGTTTATTCAGAACGATTCGGATTTCCCTGACATGAAGCAGATAGCACAGCAAGCCATACAAGACACCCGCCACCGCGAGTGGACCGAGTAGATTAACAAAGCGACCAATCAGCCCGTGACCGGCGGGCCACAGATCGAATCGCAACATGCGGGCTACCCCAAACGCCACCGTGGCCGCAATCGCCATGCGAATAAACGTCGAACCAAGTTGCACAAACGGCACCGGCACCCCGCGCGACGGCAGGTAAGCAAGCAGTAGCCCCGCATTGACCAACCCCGCAATAGACGTCGCCGCCGCCAGCCCCCCAAAGTCCATCAGTTTCACCAGCGGCCAGTACGACAGGATGTTCAGCAGAACCGTCAGCACCGATATCTTCATAGGGAGCTTCGAATCAGTGAGCGCGTAATACACCGGCACAATCACCCGGACCGCCGCAAATCCGATCAGACCATACGAATAGTGAATCAAGGCGAATGCCGTGTTAAGCGTATCGCTCTCGGAAAACTGCCCGTACCGATAGGCCAGCCCAACAAAATCCTTTGCGAAGAAGATGAAAAACATGGCCGACGGAATGATAAACAACATATTGAGGTTGAACGCCTCGAGAAACGTCCCGGCCAGACCGTCCATGTCTTTCCGCGCCGCCTGCTCCGACGCCTTGGTCAGCGCCACCGTCCCCAACGCCACCGCGAAAACGCCGAGCGGGAAATGCATCAGTCGAAACGAGTAATTCAGATACGAAATAGCCCCTTCCGCCAGAAGCGACGCCAGCAGGGTGCTGACAAGGATATTTATCCGCGACGCCGATAGCCCGATCACCATGGGCGTGATCAGCTTCAGCATCTTCCGAAAGGCCGCATCACCGAAGTTGAACCTCGGTCGGAACCGATACCCGGTCTTCTTCAGCGTGGGCAGTTGCACCGCCAGCTGGCCGATCCCCCCGATCACCACTCCCACCGCCAGCGCGTAGGCGGAAACATGATCCGGCGCGCTTACCACCGCCCAGATCCAGACCGTCGCGATCCCGCCAAAATTGAAAGCGGTCGATGAAAACGCCGGCACCCCGAACCGACCCATCGAATTAAGCATCCCCATCACCAGCGCCGCCACCGACACCAACAGCAGAAACACCCACATGATCCGCGTCAGATCGACTGTCAGATCGAACTTTTCCTTGTCCGCCGCGAACCCGTGAGCAGTGAGATATACAATCAACGGGCTGGCGATTATACCAAGCACCACCACCAGACTGACCACGATCAGCATCGAGGTCATCACCGTGTTCCCCAGATCAAACGCCTGGTCATCCCCCTCGTTCACCATCTTGTCCTTGAACACCGGGACAAACGACGACGACAGCGCCCCCTCGGCAAACAGGTCCCGGAGCAGATTGGGGATGCGGAAGGCGGTCACGAAGGCGTCGGTGGCCATGGAGGCCCCGAAGAAATAGGCCATAACCTGTTCGCGCAGAAGGCCGGAGACCCGGGACAGGGCGGTGGCCACCGAAACCACCCCGGCCGAACGGAACAAAGAGCGCGACCGGCTACCAGTTGACAAGCGCCCCCCAATGATTATATTGGCCTGCTGACGAACGGATAGAAAGGAACAGTATTTTGCCGTACCACAAGTCGTGTAAGAAACGTATGAAAACTTCGGCGCTCGAACGCACCCGCAACCGGGCCGGCCGGTCCCAGCTTCGCGATGCCATCCGCGCGGTCCGCGGCCAGTCGAAAAAGGTTGAAGCCGTCAAGGCCCTCGCCCAGGCAGTGGTTGTCATCGACAAAGCCGCTTCCTCCGGTCTCATTCACAAGAACAACGCCGCCCGGAACAAATCGCGCCTCGCGCAATTCGTGCAGAAACTGGCGTAACCCCGATCCCGACTCTTCGATTATGACTCGCCCTGTGTTGTCACATGGGGCGATTTGTCATGCTCGGCGGTCACCGGTTCACTAAGTATCCCGGTTGACCAGCCGATCTTCAACAAAATCCTCAGCCCGAATTTGGCTTTCGTACTGTTG
>JACRAV010000244.1 GCA_016213305.1 Candidatus Zixiibacteriota bacterium
ACCGGCAGAACATTCCCGGCGCGGCGGATCAGGTAAAAATCGACCGCGCTCAAGCGGTGCGGCTGATCGGCGCGTACCTGATCAAGCTGAGCCAGCAGGCGGCGGCTCTGATTATATAGGGTAATCGACCGGTTCAGCTCAGCGGTGGTCGGACGTTTCCCGTTCATCGCCGTCAGATCATTTTGCAACCGGTCCAGTTCGTCGCGATAAAACCGCCCGCCCACCGCCGGATCGAAGTTCTGCGGATAGTCCAGGTACCGGGCCATCTTCCCGCCCATCTTGAGCTTGAAGACGCCGGAGAGATTGCGGATGACATCGCAGATGGACGGAAAAATGAAACCGTCGAATTCATCGTAATTCCCCGCCAGCGCCATCTCGATCACCGAGCGCGGAATATGACAGATGTACGATTGGAAAAATGCGTCCCCCCGAATCACCGCCATCCGGTCGCCGGCCCCGAATATCCCGACCGGCAACATATGCGAGGCGTGGATCAGTTCGCGCGGGACGTAGATCGGCAAGAAGCCGATAATCCGCCGCGACGAATCCTCCGCCTTCCACCGGCGCGGGACTTTGAACGTGAGATCGTCGAACATCTCCCGGAGCGATTCGATCGCCGATGTGTAACTTTGGGCATGCATACGCGGCCTGTGCGGCAAACCAATCCCTTCCACTTCCGGGTCGGAGCACCGGAAGCTGTTTGTGGCTCCATCGTTTCGTTGACCGTACTGGTCCCGTGCCGATACGACACTGCTAAGACAACAATTATCGCCAATATTGTCAAGATGGTGGCTAATATGGAGTTTGAAGAGTCGATGATCGTCGGCGACGATTCCGTCTATGGCCGACATAATGGATCCGAACCTGACAAAATCTGCCGGATTTAATCAAATACAAAAGTGTGCGGATTGAATTGGCCGATGAAAAGACCCTCGCACGCTCGCGAAGGTCGGATGTCTTAGCGTCGGCGGCCGCGTTTTCCGGTCGGTCGTCTCGGTGAGCGACCAAACGGCTGAGACGGTGTCTGCACCGGATGTAGAGGCGGCACCGGTCGTCGCGGTGCCTTGTCAAACGGCAGGGCCGGCACCTGCCTGATAGCCAGGCCGGTCCGCACCAGTCGTTCGATATCGCGAACATCGTTTCGCTGATCGAAGGTGGCAAACGAAATCGCCCGACCCGACAACCCCGCGCGCGCCGTCCGTCCGATCCGATGCACATAGTCTTCGGTATTCGATGGCAGGTCGTAATTGATCACCAGCTCGATCCCGGCCACATCAATTCCGCGCGATGCGATATCGGTGGCAATCAAAAGGCGATATTTCCCGGCCTTGAACCCTTCCAGCGCTTCCCGTCGCTGACCAAGACTTCGATCGGAATGAATCTCCGCCGCCGCATGTCCCATCTGGCGAACCCGCCCCGTCAATTTGTGCGCGCCATGCTTGGTTCGGGTGAACACCAGCACCGGACCCCGGAAATCCTTGAGAAGAATTTCCAGCAGGTGGCTCTTCGCTTCCTTCTCGATGAAGAATACTTCCTGCGTCACATTTTCCGCCGCCGTTCCCGAGGGAGCGATCTCAATCGAAATCGGCAGTTTCATGTGTTGCCGTGCGATCGACATGATGGTGGTCGGTATCGTCGCCGAAAACAGCATGGTCTGCCGTTCTCTCGGAACCACTCGCAAAATCTTGTTGATCTGCGGGGCAAAACCCATGTCGAGCATCCGGTCCGCTTCGTCGAGCACCAGAATCTGCACGTGCGCCAGCGAGAGTAACTTATTTTCAAGAAAATCCACCAACCGTCCCGGCGTGGCGATAATGATCCGCGGGTTCTTTTCAAGCGCCCGCCTCTGCGGGCCTTCTGGCGCGCCGCCGATCAACACCGCGGTGCGAAGCCCCATGCTTCGGCCGACCGCCATGAGCGACTCATCCACCTGGAGCGCCAGCTCGCGCGTCGGAAGGAGCACCAGCCCGCACCCTTTGAGTTGAGCCAGCCGCTGTATCATGGGAACGCCGAAAGCGAGGGTTTTTCCCGTGCCGGTCTGGGCTATCGCAATCAGGTCCTTGCCTTCGATGGCGACCGGAATCGAACGACGCTGTATCGGCGTCGGTTCGGTGAATTTTAGACGCGCAATGGCGTTGAGCAGACCGGGGGCGATCCCCAATCCGCTGAAATCTGAAAGAGTGTGATTTGCTGACATGTTCACAAGGTACGGTCATTTACGGCCACAGAGAAGAGATATTTTGAAACGTCCTGCCGCAGATTCTGTCAAGCAACTTGCGTAATTCCGGGTTGTGGTTCCGTGGTTGGCGTACGTCCTCGTGCGCCAACTCTTGTGGACGGCAGGCATCCTGCCTGCCCCCAACCGACGGGCACGTAGGATACGTGAAGCACACAAACAACACATTCGGAATGAAAGAGCCAATTCTCCTTGGTCATTATGCCCATTGCGAAGAGCGACTTCACCCTGAGCCTGTCGAAGGGTTCGACGCGACGATACGATGTCAATCCGGAATAATCAAAACCCGGCGCAATTCAAACCCACTTCATGTAGGGCGGTTCCGTCTTCGAAACCGCCATCTTATCTTTATCCGGGGGCGGGAATGACCGGTTTGAAGACAAACCGTGATTGCCGTAGGACTTCTTCGAAACCGCCCTCTTGACACGCCGCGCACAAACCAATCACAAGTCTCTCTTCGCTATCGACACCCACCCCGGCGCCGAATCGGTCTTCTGCCGCAGAAGCAGATTCAACTGCGCCGCATGGTGCTGGACGTGCCGCATCGTGTACATATGAAGTTCGAAGAAGGTGAGTCCGGGCCGGAGCGAGCCGCACTGCGCATGCGCCTTTTCGTCGGTCAGCGACCGGACCGCCCGGCGGCATTTCTCGCGGCAGTGCGCGAGATAGGTGAGAAGTTCTTCCTTGGTGTACACGCGCGGCGGAAGCGCCCCGGCCGGGTCCATTTCCTCAAGCCCGAAGGGAGCGGGCGGCGCAAACCCCTCGGCCGAGTCGGACAGGTAGAAATCCAGAAAGAACAGGGTGTGGAACGCAT
>JACRAV010000239.1 GCA_016213305.1 Candidatus Zixiibacteriota bacterium
ACCGCGCGCTCCCCCAGAGCGCGTTGCGAGCCATCCGGCAGGCGAACCGAGATTGAGCCGCGGGCCGCCCGGCCGGCCAGAATCCTGGTTCCATAGAAAAGGAAATAGGGTGGCTCGGCCGTCCCTCCCTTCTGATAGTCGAACCAAGCGGTAGGGGTCGCGACAATGGCCGGTTTCCATCCGGTGGGCGGCTTTATCGCCGGTTTCGGACATGCAACGAGGAATCGCTTGTCGAGCCAGCCGGTATACCCGTCCTGCTCCCGAACACGCGCAAAGCCATTTCGTTCTTCGTGAACGGAAACAATATCGCCGTACAGAATCTGACTCAGACGGTCGCTATTGAAACGCGGCTGGGCCCACAGGTCAACCACACTGTTGGAAACAAATGCGTATTTCATCTGTCCGAAGGGTAATAGAGGGAATATGTGCGATCAACAAAAACCGGGCCTTCACCGACCCGGTTCTAATAGGCAGTCGATCTGTGCGAAAACCGCTTTCAGCGCTGTCTAACCGTCGCCAGTGTGGCTTTGATTCTGGCCAGCGCCTCGCGGATATTCTCGACCGAGTTGGCGTATGAGAATCTCACATACCCCTCGCCGTGCTCCCCGAAGGCGGTCCCGGCAAGACACGCGACCCCCCCTTCTTCAAGCATCATTTCCGCGAATTCCTTCGAGTTTAAGCCGGTTCCGGTGATATTGGGAAAGACATAGAAAGCCCCCTCCGGCCTGAGGCAGGAAATGCCTTCGATCTGGTTGAGGCCATCGACTATAACATCCCGTCGCCGGTGGAACTCGGCCACCATTGCGTCGATTTCTGTCTGCGGGCCTCTCAGCGCCTCGATTAACCCATACTGCGCAAAGGTGGCGGTTGACGAAAAATTGTTGATCGCCAGCGTAAACATGTATTCCGCCAGTTTCTTTGGCATGACACCATACCCCAGCCGCCAGCCGGTCATGGCATACGTTTTCGACATGCCATCGACAATCACCGTGCGGTCCATCGCTCCCGGAATCGAGGCAATCGACTTGAAATCGATGTCATAGACAATTCGCGAATAGATTTCATCCGAGAGGATCCAGAGATCGTGCTTATTGGCCAGTTCGTACACCGCGACCAGGTCGTCAAAGGTCAGTATCCCGCCGGTCGGATTTTGCGGGGAATTGAGGATGATCATCCGGGTACGCGGCGTGATCAGCTTGCGCAATTCATCCACGGAGAACCTGAAGCCGCTTTCTTCGTGAAGCGGCACCGGCACCGGCTTGGCGCCAAAAAACCGGGTTAGCGAACGATAGGTGGGATAGCCGGGGCTGGGAACGATGACCTCATCCCCTTCTTCAAGCAACGCGATCATGGCGCAGTAAATGACCGGCTTGGCGCCCGGCATGATCACCGTGTTTTCAGCGGTGAGTTGGACGCCCCGGGTTCGGTTGACATAATCGGCCACCGCCTCGCGGGCGGCCATAATTCCGCCCGAGGCGGCGTAATGGGTTTCTCCGGCGCGCAAAGCGGCCACCGCCGCGTCGGTAATATTGCCCGGCGTATCAAAATCGGGTTCGCCGATCTGGAGGTGAATCACCTTCTTCCCCGCCGCCTCCATTCGCTTGGCGCGCGCCAGCACCACAAAAGCGCCTTCAGATTCCAGTCGTGTCACCCGTTGTGCGTATCTCATCAGTTACACCTATATGTTCAATTCAAGAAGCTTCATTGCCTTCTCCGCCATATGTTCCGCCGTCAATCCGAACTTCTTCATCAACGTCCAGGGCGGTCCGGACTCTCCGAACCTATCCGGGATGCCCATCATGGCGAACGGTTTTGGCGACCGGTCCCTCCAGTGTGTTGCCAGCACGCCGGCGACCAAATTGCCCAGTCCGCCAACCTGATGCTCTTCGGCGGTCAGGAGCGCCCTGGTCTCACGCGCCGCTCTGACAACCGCTCCCGCATCCAGCGGCTTAAGCGTATGCACATTCACGACGCGAGTCTCGACCCCGCGCTCCTCTTTGAGAATATACGCCGCGCGGAGGGCTTCGGCAACAAGCGGGCCACAGGAAATAATGGCCAGGTCTTCTTGTTCGTCGTCGTATTCTGAGGCCGACGTGATGTCCCAGCAGTCGGCAAAGCGCTGGGCAAGTCGGCGTAGCCGAAGAACATTCGCTGTGCCGAAGGTAAACGGGGTGTCCGGCTTGGTTATGACGGGCGTCGCCTCCCGTCCAAAACGCAGATACTTCGGCCCGACCAGGTCAAACAACAGGGCGCGCGTCATCTTTTCGGTCTCGATGACATCGCAGGGTATTCCCATGTGCATGTTGGGCAGACCGGTGATCTGAAAGATCGATTCGAGTTCCTGATGGGTGGCGCCGTCCGGCCCGACTGAAATGCCCCCGTGCGCGCCGGCAATAAACACATTGAGATTGGCGTAGCAAACGGAAATGCGGAGCTGATCCAGATTCCGCGCCGAGGCAAAAACGCCGTAGGTGCCGAATACCGGCAGTTTCCCTTCGCGGGCAAGTCCGGCGGCTATGGTCGTTGCATTCTGCTCGGCGATCCCCACCGAGATAAAACGCGATCTCCTCTCCGTGTGCCCTGAATAGAAATCGGAGATACAGATGGAGTCGGAGATATCGGCTCCGAGACAGACGACCCGTGGATCATCGCCGTACTTGTTCAGCGCCCGTCCGAACCCCTTGCGCGTTGGTTGCATATCGACCTGCATGTCGGCGTGGCTGTTCCACCAGTAGTTGCGCGAGAACCTGGGAAGAGCGTCGCTGAT
>JACRAV010000235.1 GCA_016213305.1 Candidatus Zixiibacteriota bacterium
CAGTCCGGGTACGGTTCCTCAACGGTGATACCGGGATATTCGGACTGGCCAAGCTGTAGTCGTACAATCTGTAAACCGGTCCGATCAGACCAGCCGGGCGGAGCCGTCACGCGCGTCGGCGCCGCATCCTCCAGCTTTATGAATTGAGCGCTCCAGCGCGAACCAAAGTCGCAGACCAGCGGAAACTCATGATTTCTCCACGCATATGATTTGGCGCAGATACCAAGCGTGGCAAACGCCGCAAGAAACACCAGTATCGATATCAATCGGACCACGGCCTTGGACCGCGAACTCCAGCCGCCTGCGGCGTATCTGGGATCAATCGTGAAATACATCGCCAGAAACGACCCCGCCCCCAGCGCGTCACGCATGACATCAACGAACTCGGCGTCGCGGCCGATGAAATACTGGATTATTTCTACAAACGCTCCGAGACCGATGGCGATTCCCAGCGCCGTGACAAAGCACCATAGTCCGGCCTGAGCCAGCCGTGGGAAAGTATTCCTCAGCAGAAAGAGTATCGCGATCGCAATAACCCCAAACGCAGGCGCGTGGGCGGCGTTCTGAATCTCGTTCCATAACATCGTCCCGCCTGGGAAGTCAAAACCGGCGACCACGAACACAATTAACAGGACTACAAGCATCGAAAACAGATTGGACAATTTCATAATATCAGAGCCGATCTCCGTTGAACTCCCGTGCTTGTTGCAGGGTGTCCGGCATGACCGTACGACAAGCTACGGCCGACTTAGGCCGATGGCAACAAACATGCGTTCTTCTGTCGCTCAGAGCGTGCCTCCGAGTCTGGGTCATTCAAGCCATTTTCATTCTCAGCCGATATAAGGGCTGACCCGCGTTGAAGGCAGAAGGGAACGCCTGCCCCTGACTGGGTTGCGCGCCTCATAAAAAGGCGTATATTGGCCGCTCGACGTCACCTGTATTTCCGGATATGGCCGGGTAATTGAAGAAAGGTCGGTTGTGGAGTTCAACAAGCACAGTCTCGATATCGACGCGGCGGCCGTCACCGACGAGCTCTGCCATACCATTCGCGACCAGATCCGCTCGCGGCTTCACCGAACCGGCGCCGTGATCGGCATCTCCGGCGGGATCGACTCCACCGTCACCGCCGCCCTCTGCGCCCGGGCGCTGGGACCGAAACGAGTGGTGGGTATCATGATGCCCGAAAAAGACTCCTCACCGGCCAGCGAGCAACTCGCCCGCAAGCTGGCGGCCCAATTCGGGTTCGAAACGGTCAAGGAAGATATCAGCGGCGGACTGGCCGGGCTGGGGTGCTATGACCGTCGCGACGAAGCCATTCGCTCGGTATTCCCCGAATTCAACTCGTCCTGGACCGCCAAAATCACCATTCCGACCAACATCCTCGCCAAGGACACCTTCAATTTCTTCCATCTGACCATCGAAAATGAGGCCGGCGAGACCAAATCCAAGCGCATGCCCTTGTCGGCCTACCTCCAGATTGTGGCGGCTTCAAATCTCAAACAACGCCTCCGCATGACCACCCTGTACTATCACGCCGAGAAGCGCAACTGGGCGGTGGTCGGCACCGGCAACAAGGACGAACACGAGCAGGGGTTCTTCGTAAAATACGGCGACGGCGGCGCGGACCTCAAGCCGCTTGCCCATCTGTTCAAAATCCAGGTGTACCAGCTGGCCGAATACCTGAATGTTCCCCGCGAGATTATCGAACGGACCCCCACCACCGACACGTACAGCGCCGAAGTTACCCAGGAAGAATTCTTCTTCGGTCTCGATTTCTATACGATGGACATGCTCTGGTATGCTATGGAGCACCATGTTCCGGCCGAAAAGGTCGCCGGCGTGCTCGGCCTGAGCGTTGAACAGGTGTTGTCCGGTTTCGCCAATATCGAGCGAAAGATCACGGCCACCGAATACTTGAAACTTCCCCCGTTGCACGCGGACTGACGGTCGGAATCGGATAATTGTGTTGAAAGGGATGGTATGGCGATAGATCAGGCGGTTGTTCGGAAGGAATTGAGGCAGTTCATCGCCGAGGCCTTTCTGATCGGCGACGATCAGGTTGAGTTCTCGGACTCCGATTCATTTATGAAAAGCGGCATCATCGACTCCACCGGGGTGCTGGAACTGACCGCCCACCTCGAGGAAAAATACGGCGTCGTTCCGGCCGATGCCGAGATGTTGCCCTCCAACCTCGATTCCATCGACAATCTGGTTGCCTTCCTCCAGCGAAAACTCGCCTGACAGTCAACGCCCCACCGGATGAGCCGGATAGCGGAAAGCGATAGTTCTCTGTGAAAATCCATGACCTGCTGATCGCCACGGCCGCCGCCTTTCCCGACCGCATTGCCGCGACCCATGAAGATCGCAGTATGTCATTTAGGCAACTGGATCAGGCCTCGAGCCGGTTCGCCGATCACCTTCACCGGCTCCACCCCGATCCCGATGGCCGCGTCGCCATTCTTTTTGACAATAGTCTTGAGTATCTCATCGCCTTTTTCGGAATTTTCAAAGCCGGACTGGTGGCGGTACCGCTGGATACGTCGCTGGGGGCCGACGCGCTGGCCGCCATCCTCACCGACTGTCAGGCATCGACCCTTCTGGTCGAGGGAAAGTTTCGTCGGAAAACCGCCGAACTGCTCCGCAACAATCCGTCGATAGCAACCGTTATTGCCTCCGCCGTCGTGCCCACCGGACGTCCGGACCTCCAACCAATTTTACTCCCAAAGCTGATCGGTGATCCGGACGATTACAGCCGGAAAACTCTTTCCGGCCCGGACCAATCGCCGATTACCAGTTCACCCCTCGATCTCTCCGATCCGACCGGAGCCGACTGCCCGCATGAATTGGCCGCGATGTTCTATACTTCGGGATCTACCGGCAGTTGCAAAGGGGTCCTGCTTTCGCACCGCAATCTGGTGTCCAACACCATCGCCACCGTCCAGTACCTCCGACTGACCCCCAACGATTCGATTATTGTCATTCTTCCGTTCTATTACATCTACGGTAACTCGCTTCTGCTGACCCATGTGGCCTGCGGCGGACGGCTCGTTATTGATAACCGGTTCCTCTACCCGGAAGTCGTTCTCGACACGATGGAGCGCGAAAAAGTGACCGGGTTTTCGGGTGTCCCCTCGCACTTCATTATTCTGCTCGGCAACTCCACCTTCGCGTCGCGCCGACTCGAACACCTGCGGTATTTCACTCAGGCAGGCGGCGCCATGGCTCCGGAGGTCATCAAAAAATTGATGGCCGCCTTCGGTCACAAACAGATTTTCATCATGTACGGCCAGACCGAGGCATCGCCCCGCGTGACATACCTTCCACCAGAGCGCCTCGCCGATAAATTGGGATCGATCGGCATCCCCGTTCCCGGAGTCGGTGTGGATGTCATCGACGAACACGGCCAATCCGTTCCGCCGGGACAGACCGGCGAAATCGTGGTCAGCGGTCCGAATGTCATGCTGGGATACTGGAATCAATCGGAAGAGAGCAATGATGTTCTCCGCGATGGCCGTCTCCGCACCGGAGACCTGGCCCGACGGGATGAGGACGGTTACTTCTGGATCGTCGGACGATCCAAGGAGATCATTAAGTCGGGCGGTAACCGCGTGAGCGCCAAAGAGATAGAGGAGTGCCTGCTGGCCTGCGAATCAGTCCTCGAGGCCGCGGTTGTCGGTGTGTCCGATGACATCCTCGGCGAAGCCATTCGCGCCGTCGTCGTTCTCAAAAACGGGGTGGAGGCCGACCAAAAAGAGATTCTCTTGCACTGCAAAAAGCATCTCGCCGATTTCAAAGTGCCGAAGCAGATCCTGTTCGCGGATGCCCTGCCCAAAAATCAGTCCGGCAAGGTGAACAAGCCCTTGCTGAAAACCGATGATTTCCTGACACGGATCAAACCTCCGACCTCGTGATGCGATTATGTGCGGCATAGCAGGATACTTTCAGCTCAATCAGCCGCGTCCCCCCGATCGTGAATTGATCGGCCGGATGGTCAATATCATCCGTCACCGCGGCCCCGACGAATTCGGCGCCTACCTGAGCGACCGATGCGTTCTTGGTCACGCGCGGCTGTCGATTATCGACCTGTCCACCGGCCAGCAACCGTTGTGCAACGAAGACGGCTCGATCTGGATCACGTTCAACGGCGAAATATTTAATTATGTCGAACTTCGACCGGAACTCGAGAAACTCGGCCACCGCTTCCGCACCCATTCCGATACCGAAGTCATAGTGCACGCCTACGAACAGTGGGGGAAAGAGTGCCTTCACCGGTTCAACGGCCAGTTCGCGTTTGCCATCTTTAACAAGAAAGACAATTCGCTGTTCATCGCCCGCGACCGGCTCGGCAAACGTCCGGTGTTTTACACCACCCATAACGGCCGGTTTTACTTTGCATCGGAAATCAAATCGATCTTCTGTGATCCGGGCATCCCGCGTCG